>CAZPGT010000018.1:0-11673 GCA_964586345.1 uncultured Mycoplasmatales bacterium
GCGAAAATCGGGCACATCGGCCTGTACCGCGACGAAAGGACCCTGATGCCCCAGGAATACTACCTGAAGTTCCCCAAAAGCATCAAGCGCGCGGACGTGCTCATCCTGGACCCGATGCTGGCCACGGGCAACTCGCTCATCAAGGCGATCGAGGCGATCAAGGCGACCAAGCCGAAATCGATCCGTTACGTCGGCTTGGTCGGCAGCCCCGAAGGGCTGAGAAAGATCGCCAAATCCCATCCGGACGTGAACGTCTACCTGGCGGCGCTGGACGAAAGGCTCAACCGAATCGGTTACATCACCCCGGGCCTTGGCGACGCGGGGGACAGACTGTTCGGGACGAAATAGGCATGAAGACAAGATTGCGCGACCGCGCCCGCAAGGTGGGCTTGCTTTTGCTTTCGGTTCTCGGACTTGGCGCCGTCGTTTCGGTCGCCTCGTGCACGACGGTGATGCCGCGGTTTTCGGCTTTTTCCAACGCGATTCCGGGCACGGGAAGCTACCAACAGATCTACGACAGGTCCTACGCGTTTTTGTTCGTCAACGACGAATACGCCGCGAACGCCGCTAGGCCGGTCGCGAGTTACGCGGTCTCGGGGACGGGGTGGCTGTTCGATTTCCAGGAGAATCCAGCGAACAACGAGATCGTGTGCTACTTCGGCACGAACCTGCACGTCGCGGACGGCCTTTACAACAACGAGACGGTCGGATCCGCATCCACGATCAGCGTCAAGACGCGCGAATTCTACATGGGCAAGACGATCCCCGGGGACAATTACGACATCAAGTACGTCAAAACGACCGTGCTGCCGACCACCCAATACAGCGCGATCGATTTTTTGCCGACGGTGCCCAACCAGCAATCGACGCTTTATCAAGAAAATTTCGTCACGAACTATTACGTGGATTTCGCCGTTTTGAAACTGATTTTGAACCTGCAAAGCGACAAGACGATTTACGACAGCTGGATCAAGCCGTCAATCGACAATTTGAAGAATTTCGTTGCCGGGTTGGGCCTGACCGACAAAACCCAATACGCGGACGGGTTGTTCCCGACCGTGAAATACGCAAGCCTGTCGGGACAAAAGGCTTTCGTCGGCGGATACCCGTTTTATGAGGCGGGTAAATCCTATTTCCTGAACAGGGAACCGATCACCGGCGGGGCGAAATGGACGATCAACCTCCCCGTCGGGGAGACGGATTTCAACGCGGCGCCGAATTTCGACTACAACCGGCTGTCGAACGTCGTGTACGGCTTCCCGACAGACAATTACGGCTTTTACCACCCCGAATATTTGGGGCAATGGCAGCTGCAGTACCGCGACAAGACGTACGAGCAAGTCGGAGTTGGGCTCGTGATCCAGAATTCCAATCTCGCCGCTGGTTCGTCGGGCAGCATGATCATGAACCAAAACGGCGCAATAAAGGGAATTTACTTCGGGACGTTCTCGGCCGAGAACGGGGCGGAATCCCCTTTCGGCCTGGGGCACCCCCTGCGCATCGACCAGGCTTCGTCGGACGAATGGGACGCCGACCCCCAAGGTCAAACGCGGTACGTCCACCGCGCGTACGACCTGATCGCCGGGGACCCGGCGACGGTTTCGACCTCGTACAAATCCTCCTTGGGTACGACGAGCACGTGGCTGTTCAACTAGACGTTTATTGTGGACTTTGCCGGGGCGATGTGATAATATGAATTTGCTAATCCGAATGAATAGATGACGTGAATCGTATGCAATGATCAGTACATAACGAAGAGCTCGTCGGGCGCATAGTCATCGGCGTTTTCATCACGATCGCCGCCGCGGTCGCGGGCGTTTGCGTCGGTTTGGCTAAAAAACGCCGCAGACACAGATATTGGTTCCGCCCGATTGGGCTCAGGAACGGTTATTTCGGCCGCGCGCACCCGATTTGGAAAAGCGACTACCCGATTTGGCTGGCGTTCGCGGCCCTGGCCTTTTTGTATTGGTTCGGCGGCTATTTCGTCGTCAACGCGATCATTTTGGCCCAATTCAACCAGGCGACCGCGTTGGCCGCGCAGCACGGGGGTATCGCGTTTTCGTGGGACCCGGACAAAATCATCATGAACGGCGACCGGGGCGGGTTCAACGCGGTGTTCGCGGACGGGACGCAGCTGCCCGGCGGCGCGACGAGCCTGATGCCGTTCGTGATGCGGCAGACGAACGTGACGTTCTACCTTTTCAACGTGATGAACAACACGGTAAACGGAACGAACCTGGAAAACGCCAACACGCCGTTCCTGGCGTTTCCCGATCCGGCCGACCCGGTTTTGGCCGCGTTGGCCCAAAACAAAACGAACCTGGATTTCAAAGACCCGGCCGCGCAATATTACGTCAACAGGATCCTTGACGCGCAAAACGGGATCCTGTCGCCCCAAAACGCCAGATACGTCGCGGCGCAGATGGCGCTTTGGCTGCACTCGTTCGCCTATTCAAACCTGATGTTCACGCCGCTTTGCCAGTTCCTTTCGTTCGCCTTCCCGCTTTCCATAATCCTGTCCTACAAAAAAGACGTGGCGTCCCTGTTCGCGCCGTGGGCGTTCTTGGGCGGGTTCATCACGATTTACGGCGGCATCGTCGCGGACGAAAACATCCACGTGACGTGGCAGCTGATCTTTTTCGACCAGCAGATGTTTTTCGGCTACCACGCGTTCTTGATGATCGCTGGGCTTTGCTGGATGGTTTACTGCGGCCGCTGCGGTTTGGCGCGCTTGCTTTACACCTACGCGGTGATCGCGTCCTACATTTTTTACGTGGGCGTGGCCAGCGCGGTTTTCGGCATCCACTATTTCACCACCGGCATGACCAGGCTCGATTTCTCGATCGGGGGATCTTACATCATCGTGTCGCTGGTTCTGGCGGATTCGAGCATCGCGTTCCCGGGCACGACGGCGTTGATGTTTTTCGTTTTCACCGCCCTCATCAACGCGGTTATCGCCCTGAAAAACCTGATCCATTCGCGATATTGGAAAAGGCAGATCGGCCGCTGCGACGAAACGTTCTCCAACGACGTCAGGCTGGCGGCCCGCGCGATCCGCGCGAAGTGGAGGAGATTGGCCAAGCATGGATAACGAGAACCTAAGGAGGCTGCTGAACGCCGAACTGAGGCGGCAGCAAAGCCACATCGAACTGATCGCGTCCGAGAACTTCGTGTCGCGCGACGTGCTCGAGGCGGCGGGCTCGGTTTTGACCAACAAGTACGCCGAAGGCTTCCCGGGCAAACGTTACTACGCGGGATGCGAGGTGATCGACGAAATCGAGACGTTGGCGATCGAGACGCTGAAAAGGCTTTTCGGCGCCAAATACGCGGACGTGCAGCCGTGCTCGGGATCGGTGGCTAACGCCATCGCGTACCTGGCGTTGCTGCGCCCGGGCGACAAGGTGCTGGCCATGGGATTGAGCGAGGGCGGCCACCTGACCCACGGATCGCGCGTAAATTTTTCGGGGCAGATTTACGAATTCCACCATTACGGCGTGAACAAACAAACCCAGACGCTAGACTACGCGGCGATCGCGGACCAGGCGAAAAAGCTGAAACCGAGGCTGATCGTGTGCGGCGCGTCGAACTATTCCCGGGCGATCGATTTCGGCGAATTCCACGCGATCGCCAAAAAGGTCGGCGCGTATTTGATGGCGGACGTCGCGCACATCGCCGGGTTGATCGTCGCGGGCGAGCACATGAACCCGATCGATTGGTGCGACGTGGTGACCTCCACGACCCACAAAACGCTCCGCGGCCCGCGCGGGGGAATCATCATGAGCAACAACGAGGCGTTGTTCGCCAAACTCAGATCAGCCTCGTTTCCCGGGATGCAGGGCGGCCCGCTCGAGCACGTGGTCGCCGCCAAGTACGCCGCGTTCGCGGAAGCGGCGAAACCAAGCTTCAAGGCGTACATCAGGCGGGTAGTCGCCAACGCGAAAGCCTTCGCGGCGGCTTTCGAAAAAGGCGGGTACGCCGTTGTCTCGGGGGGGACGGACAACCATTTGCTCGCGATCGACGTTTTCAAAAAGAGCGGCGTGACGGGCGACGCGGCGGAACAATGGTTGGCGCGCGCCAACGTCATCGTGAACAAAAACACGGTGCCTTACGACGTCAACCCGCCCAAAAAGCCGTCCGGCGTCAGGATGGGGACGGCCGCGATGACCACGCGGGGCTTTGGCAAAAGGGATTTCGCGCAGGTCGCCGGGTGAATCGGACAAATCATCGATTCGCGCGGATCGAGCGAAACGATTGCCAAAATCAAGAGACTGGCGAAAGCAAAGGCGAAGGAATTCCCGGTTTACCGGGGTTTGAGATACTAACCGCCAAACCTTCCGCGACGCCGCCGAGGACGGCGCCCGGACCAAAGAGAGAAAAAAATGGGCAAGAAAATCCTGATCGTCTCGATGGGCGCAAGGGGAGAAGTCGGCGGCATCGAGAAATATCTGAAGCAGCAAATCGGTTTGTTCACCAAACGCGGGCATTTTGTCTACGAGTTGAACGTGAACCCCAATCCGGATTCAAAGCCGCTGAACGAAAACCACCATTGCGTCCGGCATTCGCTTTGCGGCGCGGAAGGCAAGGGCGGCGAAAGGTCGCGTTCTGGTTTCCGCTTGTTCGCCCTGTATCGCAAGATCGCCAAGCTCGCGGACAGGACAATCGCCGAAAACAAAATAGACGCGGTGGTTGTCCACGCGATTTCGTTGCCTTTGCGATTCAGAAGGAACGTCAGATATTTTTGGGTCCAGCATAACGACATGCGGGCGATCAGAAACGGGAAATTGCTGGGTTTCTTAAGGAAACTGGGATTGGTGAAGTTCGGTTTGAACTACCCCAATCTCGTCGTTTACTCGGAAAGGGACGAACAATACCTTCGCGCGAACAATTTGACGCGCCCGCGCCAAAACGTTTTCCCGATCAATTTGGCCACACACACACACACACACACACACACACACACATAGCTTAGACGATATCGGATTGGCCAAAAAGACGCAGATCGCCTTCGTGGGACGGATGCACAACGAAGCGAAGAATTTCACGTTCCTGAACGAAATCACCGCGTACGCGGATTCGGTCCGCAAACCCATGGAAATCCATGTTTACGGCGAAGGCGGCGATTCGTTGATCGCGGACAATCCCGCGATCGTGCGCCACGGAAAGTTCGTCCACGGGGACGTGGACGCGATCTTCGAAAAAATCAAGGTGTTGCTCGTTCCCTCCAGGACCGAGGGTTTCGGGTTCGTGATCGCCGAGGCGTTAGCGAACGGCACGCCGTGCGTCGTGGCCGACACGTTTTTGAACGCCGGTTATTTGGTCAACGCGGATCGCGGCGCGCTGATGGATGGATTCGATCCGGGCGACTGGTTCCGGGCGATCGAACGGCTAAGCAATTTGCCGCAAGGCGATTACGAGCGAATCGCTAAAAATTGCCGTTCGTTTTGGTCTGAGCGGCTTAACCCGGAAATTTTCGAAACCAAGTGGCTCGACCTGATCGGCGATTAATCACGGACCCCCGAATTATTTTTTGAGCCGATCCATGCGTTTGTATTTGAACCTAAAGGTCCTGGGCAACAGGAAATCGGCCCAAGGAACCCACGCCATAAGTTTCATCGCGGCCATGATGGGTTTGCTGTCGACCAGCGCGAACTCCACCAGGAATCGTTTCATCTGCTTGAGCGTCGGATGCGCGACGCGTTTTTTCTCGCAGGCCTTTATGAACGATCTAAACCCTTTCGAATGCAAAACCACGCTTTGCAGAAAAAGCCAGATCCAATAGTTTTTCGCGTTCTCGTTCGAACGGACGTTGAACGACGATCGCTCGTTGGTGAACCACGCGTTGGCGATCCTTCATTTTTCTACCTGTCCCAGTTTCGCGGCGTTCCACATGATCGAACCGACGTTGTTCATCCGGTAGGCGTAAAAGACTTCGTTCGTCGTCAGCGCCTTGTTTTTCTGGTTCAAGACGCATGCGGTGAAATATTCGTCCTCGAAAGGAAGCTTAATCGTCTCCCACAGCGCGTCGTCATTTTGCAAAACCTCCCTTTTGTAAACGTACGAGCACACGCCTTGCTTGCGTTGGGGCTTAAAGACGTCGTTTAGGTACCAATTGATGTCGAAACTTTCGACGAGGCTGGTTTTGACGGGCTCGGGACTAAAAATACTCGCGTCGCGCTCTCGCGTCACGCTCACGTGGTTGAACACGATCAGTTTTATGTCGGGGTGTTCTTCGAAATGGCGCGACAACTTGGAAATCGCGTCCTTGTCGCACATCCAGTCGTCTGAATCCAAGAAATAAATTATTTCCCCGGACGAACTCAGAAACCCCGCGTGCCTTGCCGCGGTCAAACCCTTGTTGGGCTGGTGGATCAGCTTGATCGGATTTTCCTGTGTGTGTGTGTGTGTGTGTTAAGCTCGTCGACCAGCGAGACGATCTGCGCTGCGTGCTCCTCGTCGCTGCCGTCGTTGACCACGACGATTTCCTTCACGAGGCGCAAATCCTGCGCGAGCAAACTTCTCAGGCACGTCTTTACCTGATCCATGGCGGTGTTGTGAAAGGGTACGATGATTGAGAAACGGCGCATGCGAACCTCTACGGATTACATTACATTTTAATACTGCCAAACGTTTTGGTAGCTAAAATGCGCAAGCGCCGCGGGGCGTAGACGTTATACTTTGATTTTGTAGATTTTGGGCGCGAGCCGATCCAAGAACGGGAAAGCCAGCATCAGCCTCACCCCGAGCCTATGCAGCCTGTTCCCGGTCAGGCGGTGCTTTTTCACGAAATGCTTGATTTCCCTCAGGGACGGGCACAAAACGCCGCTTTGGGCGCAGCAGCCGATGTAGTCGCGGAAACCCTTGCCGCGCCAAAGCGCGGCGGCGAAAGACAGCCAGATTCAATACATTTTGGCGTTCTCGCTCTTGCGGACGGAAAAATCCGATGAATCGCTGTCGAACCACATGTTGAAAATTTCTTGTTTCTGCGGCCAAGTGTATTTTTTGCCCAACGAATTCATGATGGAACCGGGATTGTCAGTGCGATGCGCCAAAAAGACTTCGTTCGTGGAAAGGCATCGCAACCTTTTGTCAAGGATGCGCGCGGTGAAATACTCGTCTTCGTGGGGCGCGTTGAATCCGCGCCAAAGCGCGGAATCGTTGGCCAAAACCCCTTTCCTGTAAGCGTACCTTCACACGACCTGCGCTTTCCTTGGGTTCTTGACGTCGTGAAAATACCACTGCATGTCTAACGGATCGACGATCTCGGTTTCGACCCGATCCCGGGCTTTTTGAAATCGTTGGGTTTCGCTACCGACGCTCACGAAGCCAAAAGTGACCAAATCGATTTCGGGGCGCAGCGCGAAATGCCCGCATATCTTTTTGACGAAGTCGGGATCGCATATTCAATCGTCGGAGTCGAGGAAATGGACGATTTCCCCGCTCGAATTGTCAAAACCCGCTTTGCGGGCCAACGCGAGCCCGCGGTTTTCCTGGTGCACGAGACTGATCAAATCTCGCCTGTGTGTGTGTGTGTGTTAAGTTCGTCGACCAGCGCGGCGATTCGCGCGGTGTGCTCCTCGTCGCTGCCGTCGTTGACCACGACGATTTCCTTCACGAGGCCCAAATCCTGCGCGAGCAAACTTCTCAGGCACGTCTTTACCTGATCCATGGCGGTGTTGTGAAAGGGGACTATCGCCGAAAACGTGTTAGCCATGCGAACGAATGAAACCGCAATGATTATAATTTACCCGCAAACCTTGCGGAACAATTCTTTGTGCGTCGCCCGGTAAACCCAAGCGAGCAGCGAATCAAGCGTTTTTGACGCCAACATCAGCTTTATCCAGATTTTCCTGAACTTCCCGTTCCACATCCCGCGCTCGCGATAAAATTTTTTGACGGCGTCGATTTTCGGCGCGTAGATGCCAAGCGCCTGGCATTTTTCGATGCTCTTCCTGAAACCCTCGAACAGCCAGATTTGCATGCTCACCAGGATCCAGACCCAATATGTCAGCGCGTTTTCTGATTTCGCCACGCTGAATTCGGAATCCGGATTGTTGAACCATCGATCGAATATCCTGAGCTTTTCCCACGAGCCGCACGCCTTGGTGCGGGCCGAAATCGAGTTTGCGTTGTTCGAGCGATACGCGTAGAACGCCTCGTTCAAAACCGTCGCGCGGTACCCGCTTTGGATCACGCACGCCGTGAAATAAACGTCCTCGAACGGCAGCTTGAGGCATTTCCAAAGCGCGGCGTTGTTTTGCAGAATCGTTCTTCTGTAAGCGTATTTCCAAACGGCGGGCCATCTGCTGGGGTGCGCGTGGTTTTTGAAATACCACCCGTAATCGAGCCTAAAGGCCCCGTCGGGTTCGTTCCACTCGGGTTGGCCGGGGACGGTTTGGTCGTCCGCGCCGATTTCCTTCCAGCCGAAAATGACCAAATCCGCGTCCGGGTTGGCGCAAAACGCGCCGTTCAAGGCAGTTACCCACCCCTCGCTTAGAATCCAATCGTCCGAATCCACGAAGCAAACGATTTCGCCCTCCGAGTTTTCGAACCCCGTTTTCCTTGCCCCGGCGAGACCCCGGTTTTCCTGACGGATCAGCTTTATGGGCCGCCTTGTGTGTGTGTGTGTGTGTGTGTTTAGTGCGCGAACAAGCGCCGCGATTTCCCCGGAGCTTTTTTCGTCGCTGCCGTCGTCGACGACCACGATTTCGCGCAATAGGCCCGGGTCTTGGGCAAGCAGGCTTTTCAGACATTTTTCGGCCTGATCGATCCGGACGTTGTGAAACGGGACGACGACCGAAAAGGAGTGGTTTTGATTCATTGCTTCGAGCGTTGCGCGGTTTTGCGTTCACGCAAATTTTAAATTTTAATTCGCCTTTTTGACGATTTTATCATGTAAAGTTTTGTCAGGAAAACGTCGAAAAACTTGCCGGCCAGGCAGAGTTTGACGAATGCCTTCCTGACGCCCCTGTATGGCCGGTGCCGCTTGAAAAACGATTTTATTTCCCGCAAATCCGGGTGTGCCGCTCCGTCCGCCTCGAACAGGGCGATCGCCTTCCTGAACCCGTTGAATTGCCCGATCGCGTTGTAAACGAAAAGATATAGCCAATAATCCCTCAGGTCGCTGCAGTTGTCGATGTTGCAGTTTTCGAACGCCACGAACCATTCGTTGAACAGCTTCAGCCTTTGGAATGGGGAGAGTTTCTTGGATTGGTGGCATATGGATCCGACGTTGCCCAACCGATAGGAATAAAAGGTTTCGTCCGTGATGAGCACGGTCGGGCGCAGCGACATCAAAACGGCGTTCCAATACGGATCCTCGTGAAAGACCTTCATGTGGTTGTGGAAACCCGGGTGCGCGAGCAGCCCCTTTTTGTACGCGTACGCCCAAACCGAAACCTGGTTTTTCGTCTTGCGCGTGTCGTCCAAGTAATATTCCACGCTGAATTCGACGATTTCCGTTTGGGGCGCGGCTTGGTTTCCCGCCCAAAGGCTAGGGTTTCAGCGATCCGCCTCGGACGCGTTTATGTTCACGGATCGGAACTGGACGGCATCGACGCGGGGATTGCGCTTGAAGTGCCCGTTTATCTTGAAAACGGCGTTCGGGTCGCACAGCCAGTCGTCCGAATCCACAAACATCAAAACGTCCCCTGACGCGTTCAGGATCCCCGTCTTCCTCGCGCCCGTCAGGCCTTCGTTTCCTTGGCGAACCAATTTAATCAGGCGCCTTGTGTGTGTGTGTGTGTGTGTGTGTGTTAAGTTCGTCGACCAACGCGTCGATTCTCGCGGCGCTCGTCTCGCTGCTGCCGTCGTCGACGACTATGATTTCGCGCAGCAAAGCCAAGTCCTGCGCCACCAAACTTTCCAGGCACGTCCTAACCTGGCCGATGTCCGTGTTGTGGAACGGGACGACGATTGAAAAGGAACGATCCACGCAATTTCTCCCCGCTGGTTCGGCTTTGATTATAGATGATTTGGCGCTTGACGCCCGATTTTTTTGCGCACGCCGCGGGGCGGCAACAAAATACTCAAAAGCGGAAAAAATTTATTATAATGTTGATGCTTTGCGTGACTCGCGTCACATGATGGACAAAACAAAGAAAATTGCAATTATTTAAATTGTCAGGTTCCTTATGCAAAAAACAACGATGTTGAAGAAACACGAGGCGGCCGCAGACCGGAAGTGATATTGCGTGGACGCTTCCGGGATGATACTCGGCAAGCTGGCCGTCAAGGCGGCGGACCTGCTGCGCGGCAAAAACAAAGTCAACTTCACGCCGAATTGCGATTGCGGCGATTTTTTGATCATCATCAATTCCGACAAGGTGAGACTGTCGGGGAACAAAGCCGCGACCGAGTTTTGGTACCGCCACTCCAATTACATCGGCGGCATCAAAAAGCGCAGCGGCCAGGAAATGCTGGACCGTTATTCGGACAAACTGGTTTACAACGCCATCAAGGGAATGCTGCCCGACAACCGCATCAGCCGCAAGATAATCCGCAAACTGAAAGTGTACAAAAACGCCGAACACGAACACCAAGCACAGCAACCCAGCATGTTGGACTGAAAGGAATAATATGGACACCGCCTCATTTTACGGCCTAGGCAGAAGAAAGACGTCCGTCGCCAAAGTGGTCTTGACCCCGGGCACGGGGAAAATCACGGTCAACCGGAAATCGCCCGAGGAATACTTCCCGAACCGGATCGTCATCCAGGATCTGGAACAGCCGCTCCAAGTGACCGACTCCCGCAAAAATTACGACATCAACGTGGTCGTCAGCGGCGGCGGCTTCACGGGCCAGGCCGGGGCGATCCGCCTGGGGATCGCGCGGGCGTTGGTCAAGATCAACCCCGATTTCAAAAGTAAACTGAAGGTTTACCGCCTAATCACGCGCGACGCCAGATGCAAGGAACGCAAGAAGTTCGGGTTGTACGGCGCCCGCCGCGCACCGCAATTCACGAAACGTTAGGTTTTTTCTGCGCCCGATCGTCGCGCCGAAAACGTTGGCTTTCCGTTTTGTCCCATCCATAAACCGTCCGCATGAAACAAGTTAACCCCGAGAATTTGGTGGTTTTTCAGCAAGCGATTGACCGGGTCAACCCGGCCAACGTCTTTTCGGCAGCCACTTACCTGTCGTGAAGCAATTACGGGGTCGAGATCCGGTTCGAGCACGATCCGCGCCTGGATTGCGTCTATCTTACCGGCAAATACGAAAGCCGCTACTGGGACTACATCAACCTCTTCTCGAACAAGGAACTGGAGAAATGGCACGACGCGTCGAGCCGCCATTTGCTGTTCGCGCCGATCGTCGGCGACCAAAAGCGCTTTTTGGCGGTCGCAAGCGCGCAGATCGGCGCGTTTTTGGGCAACGCTAAAAACGCGGGCGGCGTGTTCATGGAGGATTTGACGAACGAACAGGTGGGGTTGCTGAGGCAAGAGTACGACGTGGACGTCGTGTTCAAGAATTTCAGCAATTACCTGTATCTTTCCCAGCAGCTGAAGCTGATGGCCGGCAAAAAGATGCAAAAGCGGCGCAACCACCTGAACTATTACCTGAAAACGTTCGCGAACCGGACGGAAATCAAAAGGCTGCACGAGATCCCGTTCGACGAAATCGTCGTCTTCTTCAACCGGTGGGGGGCCGAGAACGGCCAATTCGACTACGAGGGCGAGC
>CAZPGT010000019.1:0-8270 GCA_964586345.1 uncultured Mycoplasmatales bacterium
ACTTGGTTTGGGACCAAGGGGTTGCAGGTTCAAATCCTGTCTTCCCGACCATTTTCGGCTGGGTACCTCAGTCGGTTAGAGGGCTCGGTTCATACCCGAGTTGTCGTGAGTTCGAATCTCACCCCAGCCACCAATATTTTTTAGGATCTATAGCTCAATGGTTAGAGCCCCCGACTCATAATCGGTTGGTTACAGGTTCAAGTCCTGTTAGATCCACCAATTTTTTAATTCGCAGCCGACAGCGGATTTCGCAAGTCCGTTGACCAACGGAGATTTACCCAAGTGGCTGAAGGGTTCGGTCTTGAAAACCGAGAGGTGTCTGACGACACGCGGGGGTTCGAATCCCTCAATCTCCGCCAGTTAAAAAATCCAGTTAAAAAGCAACGCGATTGCTTTTTAACTCTCATCGCGGGATAGAGCAGTCCGGTTAGCTCGTCAGGCTCATAATCTGAAGGTCGGTGGTTCAAATCCACCTCCCGCAACCATGGTTCTGTGGTGTAGTGCTAACATATCTCCCTGTCACGGAGGGGTCGCGGGTTGGATTCCCGTCAGAACCGCCAGATCGGTCTTGTAGCTCAGTCGGTAGAGCAACGGTCTGAAGAACCGTGTGTCGGCAGTTCGATTCTGCCCGAGACCACCATTGATGCAAAACGGTTACACGCAAGCGTGTAACCTTTTTTTGTTGCCCCGATGGGCAAAAAAGGCCGTCCCGACCAGGGACGGCCTTTGCTTTGGCGCCCGGCGCGGCGGCGCGAACGGCCCTATTGGTCGGTTGGCTTGGTGGGCGGTTTGTAGCCGCGTAACGGCGCTGGGGTGACCGGCCTTGTCCCCGCGGGGGCGGGAGGCGCTTTGTACGTCGGGCGGACCGGCGGCTTCTGCGGCGCGATTTTGGCGGGCCGCTTTTTGTCCTGCAGCAGGGCGGGCTGCTTTTTGGTTTGGGTGTCGCTGATGATTTTCTTGAACACGTTGCCGATCGCGGTGGCGAGCGTGTCGACCTTTTGGTTGGTCAATTCCTGCAACCTGCGGTTTTTGCGCATCGGGATGCCGATGCCAAGCCCCAGAATCAGCGCCACCGACGCGACCGCCGCGGCGGCCACGCCGATCCAGACGCCTACCGGGGTCGTGTCGTCGATGATCTTGGGCGGGGCGGGCAGGATGTCCGTGTGGACCGCGGGGCGGGTGTTGGTGAACCCGTCGCGGATCCACGCCTTGGCGTGGGTGCAGTAAACGCCGCGGGTCGTGACGTAGAAATCGTTGGACGAGATTCTGTTGGCGTTCATGTACATCTTGCTTTCGTCGGGCCCCGCCACGTGGCCCATGGGCAGGTATATCGCGTCGTTGCGCGGCGCGCCGAGCCGTTCGTACGGCTTGAGCCCGGCCAGATCCATCGTGTCGGTCTTCAGCCCGTCGAACGTGTAGAAACCGGTCGCGGTCAGCATCGCGTAATTGTCGACTTGGTAGACGTCGCTTGGGTCGGGCAGGCTTTGGGGCACGGAGTTGCTCGAGCTCAGGGTGTTGCCGTAATGCCCGTACCGGGTGACGATCAACCGGTCCGTGATGTAATACACGTCCTGCGCGTCCCAGCCGCTTTGGCCCGGGAGGTTGGGTTTGATCTCGGACGCGTTGTCCACGATGTAAGCGCCCTTGGTCGTCACGATCGAGTGGATCGACCCGCCGATGACCTGGGTTCTGTCGTCCAGGTTAAGGTCGCGCAGGATCAGGCTGCCGGTTTCGTGCTGGGTGTTCGTGAACAGGCCCTTTTTGGTCAAGAAGTAGTTCTCGCCCACGAACAGCACCTCGTCCTGGGTCAGGTTGTCCAGGTAATCGCCCAAGTCCGGGGGCGGGTTGCTCGCGCCGTATCTAATGTTGTTGTAGCACCACACGCCGCGCGTCGTGATGATGCAGCGGTTGCAGCCGATGTATTCGTCCTTCGCCAGGTTGTCCAGCTCCTTGATCCTGCCGTAGCGCTCGCCGTAATTTTGCGTCGTGGTGAACACGCCAACGCTCGTCGCGGCGATCGAGTCGCTGATGCCATACACGTCCGCGGCGGTCAGGTCGGCGTCGGTTTTCGCGAAGGCCAGCTGGCCGCTGTTGTTCTCGATGGCGAAGCCGTGGGTCAGCGCCAGGATCCAGCTGGACGAAGCGATCATGTCGCGGCGCGAGAACTGCGCGTATCCCAGATCCTGGGGGGCGATCGATCCGTTGTGAATGTCGTATATGCCCTGTCTGAGCGCGATTATGAAACCGTTCGCGAAAACGAAGTCGTCCTTTTTGAGGGTCGGCCACAGCTCGGGGGCGATCGGGTCGTTCCAAGCCGTGTAGATGCCGTATTTGGTGGCGATGAAATAGTTCGAGATCGCCCAGACGTCGTCTTGGCGCAGCGAATCGAGGGCGTTGCCGCCGATTTTCTCGTTGTTGAAATTGTAAACCCCGTTCGTCGTCGCGATTATGCCCCGCGACGCGGCGATCACGTTGGAAGGCAGGACGTTGCAAACGGTCACGTCGCAAACGAACGGCTCGGCGTTGTCCGCGCTGAGCGTCAATTTCGTCTCGCCCGTCTTGAACCCGCTGACCAGCGCGTAC
This sequence comes from uncultured Mycoplasmatales bacterium, assembly GCA_964586345.1. Classification (GTDB taxonomy): domain Bacteria; phylum Bacillota_I; class Bacilli_A; order Mycoplasmatales; family Mycoplasmoidaceae; genus Mycoplasmoides. Next base: position 2,584 of record CAZPGT010000019.1, read on the forward strand.
TGCTGGTTCAGGATCGCGCCCGCGACGTATGAATCGTCCACGGCGATCTTCGGGTTGATTAGGTCCCCGAAGTCCGTGACCGTGAATTCGAGCGTGTTGCCTTTGCCGGGCAAAAGGAAAATCCGGCCCGATTTGAAGTCGGGGTTGGAATCCAAATCGGTTTGGATCGTGGTCGCGGCGTCGGCGCGGGAGTCCCTGGCGCTTGGGGCCTGGCGCAACGCGGCGTTCTGGCGCGCCGGAAGCGAGACCGAAACGGCCGCGGCGCCCGCCGCGAAAAGCGCGAAGGTACCGAAAGCCAAAATTTTGTGTCTGTGATTCATGAGATTTACTCGATTCAACTTAATTCAAATCAAAACGAACGAAACGTTCCGTATTACAAAAAATGATATCAAAATCCGCCTAAAAAAGCAAAAAATCTTTTCGGCTGGCCCGCGGTTTTAGCCGCAAAACATTTTATAATGTAAACCGCAACGGAATCCGTTGGCCGCCGAACGAAAACATGTACCGCTTAATCGAAAAATCAATCACGGGCAAAAGCAGCCAGCGCGACTGCGAGGACGGGTGCTTCGTCAGCGACGGCCTGGTCGCCGTGATCGACGGCGGCAGCCCGAAGGGAAAGCTGAGATGGGCCGAGAACAAAACGAGCGGTTGGCTCGCCAAAGAGCTGATCCTGAAGGCCTTGCGGACCGCCGACCCGTCGTGGCCCAACGAGAAAATCATCGGGCACGTCAACGCCGCGCTGACCGCCCAATACGGCGGCGACCTGGGGTTTTTCCGCGAAAACCCGCACGAGCAGCTGCAGGCGGGGATCGTTTTCTACAACGACGCGAGAAAGCAGGTGGTCAGCTACGGCGATTGCCCGGTGCTCATCAACGGCAGACTGTTCGACCACGGCAAGTTCATCGACGTCGTGTCCACGGGGCTGCGCAGTTTTTACTTGCGCCTGGCGGACGCGGGCGCGATCCGAGTCGATCCGGGCGATCGCGACCGGTTCGGCCGCGAGGCGATCGTGGACATCCTGCGCAAGCAGGGCTTTTTGGCCAACCGCGACCGCCCGTTCGGCTTCCCCGTCATCAACGGGCTGGAACTAAACGACAAGCTGGTAATCGTGCACGACGTTCGCCCCGGGGACGAAATCGTCTTGGCGTCGGACGGGTGGCCGCGGCTTTTGCCGACGCTGCGCGCGAGCGAGAAGGCGCTGCGCGAACAGCTCGCGGCCGATCCCGAATGCTACCTTGGCTTCATGGCCGCCAAACCCAGGCTGCCCGGAAACAAATCCTTCGACGATCGGACCTACGTGCGCATTAGGATCGAGCGATAGCCTCGCGCTGCGCGGGATCCAGCCTGATTTTCCACAGGATGCGGTGCCCGCGGCCGATTTCCGCCCAATTCACGAAATAATAGACGATTCCCATCGCCGCGGTGACGCAAATCAGCGCGGCGTTGACGATCAAGGCGGATTGGGCGTATTGCTGGGGCTGGTAAAACCCCTTGATGAACGAAGTGAAGAAAGTGCCGCAGGCGATGCTCAGCGACGCGACCGCCTGGTACAGACCCAGCGGGCTGAACTTGCGCGTCGCGAAGCTTAGCGACAACACGTGCGCGATCAGCAGGTTGTACAAAACCCCGTACCCGAAGCCGTTCAGCGCCTGGATCGCCAAGAAGGCGATGGCGCCGTTCAGGTTGGTCGGATCGTTGCCTTGGACAACCAGGATCGTCGCGGCGTTGTACAGGACGAAAAAGCACGCGCCGAAGACGTAAATCAGGCTTTTCGCGATTTTCTTGGAAAGCACCATGCCCATCAATATGCCGCCAGCGAGCTGGAAGCCGCTGAACACGGCGGACAGATAGCCCTCGAACCCGCCCGTGTTCTGCGCTCCGCCCAAATCCTGGATCGTCAGCGTCGCGATCGAGTCCGCGGTCGCGAACTTGGTGAAATCGATGCTCGCGCCAACCAAGACCACTCCCGCCAGGATCCACCAGTCGCGTTTTTCGCTGATCAGTTTCTTCTCGGTCGCTTGGGCGGTCAACCCGACGCTGGCGGGGTTTTCTCTCAAAAACCACCCGACGACGCAGTTAATCAGGATGACGCCTAGGCCGATCACCCAGAGGTACCGCATGAACTCGGGATCCGCGTGGGGCGGGATCGCATTCGGATCCGAACTGCCATAAAGCGACAGGCCGCGGATCACGGACTGGATCGGGGAGGCCAAAAAGTCCGCCAGCAGCGGGGGCAACGACAAAACCGAGATCGTCAGGAACGGTTTGGTTTTGGCGTATTGCTCGTTGAACCAAAGGCTGAAGGTGCCGATGCAGCTGGCCCCCACGCCGACGCCGACCGCCTGGATGACGTTGGTAGCGAAGCTCGGCGCGGCGATCACCGGAATGAAAGTGGCGATCTGCAGCGCCAATGCGAAATAGACGATCCGCTTGCGCGAACGGAACTGCGCGCCGCAAAAATCGAACAGCGGGCGCAAAAAAATCCCGACCAACCCGTAAACGGTCAAAGGCACCCAAAGCCAGACGGCGCTGACTTCCAGATCGTTGTTCAGCGTGCCGCGGTAAGAGCGCACCAGCATCAGCGGGAACCAAAACAGGGTGTAAAAAACGAAAAGCCGCTTGTACCCGGGCTGATCCAGCTTGATTTTCCAAAGCAAGACGATCGCGCCCGCGAGAATCAGCGCGAAAATCGCCAGGTTGACGGCGATCGCGGTGACGTTGATCGCCCTGGTCTGGTCGTAGACGACCGTCGCGAAATTTATCGGGTTCATGGGTTTAATCGTCGTCCTGGAGCAATTTGTTGAACGTTTCCTGGGGCACTTCCACGCGCCCAATCGCCTTCATTTTTTTCTTGCCCTCCTTTTGCTGCTCGAGCAGTTTCTTTTTGCGGCTCACGTCGCCGCCGTAGCATTTGGCCAACACGTTCTTGCGCAGCGCCCGGATCGTCTCGCGGCTGATGATTTTCGATCCGATCGCGGCCTGCACGGGGATTTCGAACAGGTGGCGCGGCACCAGGTTCTTGAGTTTCTCGCAAATTTTTTTGGCTTTGGCGTAAGCGAAGTCCTGGTGGCTGATGAAAGACAGGGCGTCGACTTTCTGGCCGTTGAGCAAAACGTCAACCTTCACCAGTTTCGCGTCCCGGTAGCCAATCAGCTCGTAATCCAGGCTCGCGTAGCCTTTCGACACGGATTTGAGTTTGTCAAAAAAGCTGTAGATGATTTCCGCCAGCGGCATCTCGTAAACGATTTTTTTCCTGACCGAATCGATTTCGACCAGTTCCGCGTAATCGCCCCGGAACTTTTGGCATAGCTCCATGATCGCGCCCAGATATTCGTCAGGCGTGGATATGACGACCTTCACGCACGGCTCGCTAATCGATTTGATCGCGGAACGGTCGGGGAAATTGGCGGGATTGTCGACCTCGACGGTCTGGCCGTTGGTCAAATGGACGCGGTATTTCACCGACGGCGCGCTGATTATGAGCGGGATGTTGTGCTCGCGCACGATCCGCTCCCGGACGACGTCCATGTGCAAAAGGCCCAAAAAGCCGCACCGAATCCCGAATCCCAGCGCCTGTGACGTTTCGTATTCGTATTCGATCGCCGCGTCCGACAACGCGATTTTGTTCATGGCGGCCTTCAGCGGCTCGTAATCGCTCGTGTCCAGGGGATACAGCCCGGCGAAAACCATCGGCACGACCTTTCTGTAACCGGGCAGCTGGGCGGCCGCGGGGTTGTTCGCGTGGGTCACCGTGTCGCCGACGCTGACGTCGCGGACCGTTTTAATCGCCGCCGCGAACCATCCGACCTCGCCCGCCGTCAAAACGTCGCGCTTGACCAGATAAGGCGTCTTGACGCCGACCTCGGTGACTTCGTAGGTCGCGCCGCTGGACATCATCATGATTCTGTCGCCCGCCTTCAGGGTGCCGTTTTTCAGGCGGACGAAGCAAACCGCGCCCTTGTAGGAATCGTAATACGAATCGAAGATCAACGCCTGCAGCGGCTTGGCGGGATCGTCGTCCCGGGGCGGTGGGATCCGCTCGACGATCGCCTGCACCACCTGGTCGATGTTCAGCCCGGTTTTCGCGGAAATCAGCGGCGCGTCCGAGCAATCGATGCCGATTTGCTGCTCGATTTGGCTCTTGACCTTCGCCACGTCGGCCGAGGGCAAATCGATTTTGTTGATCACCGGGACGATCTCCAGGTTGTTTTCAAGCGCCAGATAGACGTTCGACAGCGTTTGCGCCTCCACGCCCTGGGAAGCGTCTACGACCAACAGCGCGCCCTCGCAGGCGGCCAGGCTGCGGGAGACCTCGTAAGTGAAATCCACGTGCCCGGGGGTGTCGATCAGGTTGAACAAATAGCTTTTCCCGTCGCCGGGGCGCTTGTACGCCAGCTGCACCGCGTTCAGCTTGATCGTGATGCCGCGTTCGCGCTCGATGTCCATCGAGTCCAGAATCTGGTCTTGCATCTGTCGCGGATCGACCGTGTCCGTGTACTCGATCAACCTGTCCGACAGCGTTGATTTTCCGTGGTCGATGTGCGCGATGATGCTGAAGTTCCGAAAATTCTTTCCGTTCATCGACGAAATTACTTTTTGTCTTTGTCGAACGACAGCAATTTGACGATTTCGTCCATCAGGCGATCCGAATTTTGCGACAGGCGGTGGATTACCCCGTTTTTCATCCCGCTAATCCGCCCCGACGTCTCGCTGACCACGAAAATCACGGAGTCGGTGCGCTCGCTGAGCCCGACGGCGGAACGGTGCCGCGCGCCATAAGAAACGTCAAGCAGCTGGCGGGTCATGGGGAAATAGCTGGAAATCGACACGATGCTTTTGTTTTTCACGATGATCGCGCCGTCGTGCAGGGCCGAATGCTTGTTGTAAAAGACCGATATGATGAATTCGGGCGAGAAGTCCGCTTTGATTTTGTAGCCGATGTTGATGTAAAAATCAAGCGAGTCGTCGCATTCGATGGCGATGATCGCCCCGATTTTGTCGTTGGAAAGCTTGATGAGCGAGCTTGATAGGTTGTCGATGAACACTTTGTCGCTGGCGACGTCCTGGTGTTTGTTGAAAACCTTTTTCATCCAAATCGCCATGGACCTGTAGACGTTGCGGTTGGCGAAAATGACAATCATCCATATAAGCAATGCAAGAACGATCAGGATTAAGCTGACAAGCGAAAATGTTTCAGCGTTATTCATATTTGCTTTTGCCTGAAACCTTGAGATTTTACGAAAAAACGGATGAAATTTTGATTCAATTATAAATTAAATAAGAATCAAAATTTTGAAAATTTGCCGCCGTTTCGCGCGGGGACGGCTCGGTTTGAGGCGAAGTGGTTCAACGATCTTTTAAGCGAAAGGAATGTTAATCAAAATTTGGCGGAATTTTAGGGACGCGCCCAAAAAAACGATCGGTTCGCTTCGAAAATTCGGATGCGAGGAAAACCATAATTTTACCGATCCAAAAACCCATTTCGGGTTCAGTGGCGAAAAGTAAGTCTTTCAAGAAACTCAAAATGGTGCGGGATTTCGATTGCATCCACTCGGACGAGAAAAATTCCATCTGGTTGAACGAGGAAAACGGGAAAATCATTTTGGAATATAAAGTGGACAATTGCAAAAACGCCTTCGTTCTTTTGGACAAAATTTACGCGGAGGCGAAACAGAAAATAAAGGAAT
>CAZPGT010000019.1:8280-11362 GCA_964586345.1 uncultured Mycoplasmatales bacterium
TACGCAATGATAAACAATCCGGCTAGTTTGTTTTCTAATTCATTTGGAATAACGTTGTTCACTCTTATAGTCGCATTCTTGCTTTTTGTCGCCGTATGGACGTTTGTCGAGATGAAAGTCAAAAGAAAATGCAAGGCTTGCGGCGAACGATGGCTGAAAGCTTTTTTGAACAGAACAACGTTCAGCGGCAAAAAAGCGTACCTGTGCGAAAAATGCTACCAAGCCGAAAGAAAGAACGGCGCCAAAACCGACAAAACAAAATAAACTTTCGCGAAACCCGCCGCGCGCCGCGGTCGGGCGAAAGGACGTGGATATAACTAACATGCGCGACGGGTTCTTCCTGATTCCAAAGGAATTCGATTTCGACGGTCCGTGATTGTCTTTTTGGGCGGATCCGGCCAATAGGGCTCTTTTCGCGATTGGCTGCGTAGTTTTGGCGGCCGCGCTAATCGCGTGGGTCGCGAAAGGGAAACGCAAAAAACGATGCTTCAAATGCGGCAAGGCTTTCCCGCTCAAAAAAATGAAGGAGTGCGCGAAAAACGAGACGAAGGTCCTTTTGTGCAGGGGTTGCTGCAGCGCGGAGCAAAGAAGCGGCGCCAGGTTCGACGCGATCAAAGACTTGGGCGGGCCGCCTTAAAGTCCCCGTTCTCGCCGAAAACGGAAATCCGCGTTTTTGTCGATCCGACCCCCTTTTTGGGCGCAAAAATAACTTATATATGGAATATATAAGTTAAAAAAATTTTTTGAAGGTTTTACGCAAAAAACGCTTTTTTTTCGCACTAAATAATATATGGGGAGGAAACCGATGAAAAAACTGACGACCGACGACAAGAAAAGGGTCGTCGCGGGACTGTCGTTCTGGAGCCTTGCCATGGGCATATCCCTGCTCGTTCAGGTGATCACCACGGCCGCGCTGTCGATCACGTCGGCGGTCATGTCCGCCAACGCCGAGACCGAGGACAAACAGGCTTACGCGAACAATTCGTGGGCGAACAGCTACAACCGATACGGATCGTTCGGATCTTCGATGCGAATCAAGATTGGGCTCAGTCCCGCGCAGTCCGCTGTTTATTACTAGCGCGACCCAAAAGCAAAAAAACCCGCAAACGCGGGTTTTTTTGCTTCGCGCCTTAGCGGCGGGTCTTTTTGGCGACCTTCCTGGCGGTCGTGTTCTTGATCGGCTGCTGGAACGCGAACGGGGTGGTCGGCACGATTGGGACGTTGATGAACGTCGGGGGCACGACTTCGTCCAAGCGGGGCTGTTCCTGCTCCTGGGCGACGATCGGGGTTTGCTCCCGTTCTTGCTCCTGCTGCTCGTCCATGTCGTCCTTGATTTGCTCGGTCGTGGAAATCAGCGAGTCGATTTGCGTGGAAATCTTTTCCAGGATCTGGTTGTTGGAGCTGACCAAATCCTTCTGCTGCTGGATCTCGTCGTAGTATTTCGGCGGCAAATCCAGCTGCAGGCTGCCGCGGTCGATCGGGTCGGGTTGGACGATTAGGTTGATCGAATCGTTTTTGACCTCCTGCTCGTCCAGGACGATCGGCTCCGTGTCGATGAACTGGGGTGCGGCGGCATCCTCGCCCGCGGGCTCGAAGCGATCGGGCGCGGGTTCGCTTTCGGGGTCGGTCGGGGTCAGCAAATCGATTTGCCTCGTCTTGGAAGGGTCCAGGTTGATCTTGAAATTGGAGACGACCGTCGTCTTCGCCTTGTTTTTCTTCAGCTTGAACGTTTGGTTGTCGACGCTAACCACCTCGTTCGTCCTGCCCGGTACAAAACGATCGCCGCCGCCCGCCGCGAAGGCGGTTTCCGCCCTGCGGCGCGATTTGGCCGACTGGACCTCCGCTAAATCCTGGGGCCCGGCGAAGTCGCTTAGGATCTCGTCGAACGAGACGCGCGCGGCTTCCTGCGCGATCTTTCTATCGCGTTCGCTGGCGCGTTTGGCTTTTTTGTTTTGCTTGCTCATTGGTAGTACCCCGGTTGCTGTTTGCGGTCTGCGGTTTAATTATAAACGATTAACAGATTTGCACGTTCCGCAATTTTTGGTTTTCGTAATTCGCGACCACGGACGGAAGGTGCTCGAGCTGGTAATAAACCGTGCGCTTGAGCTGCTTGATGTTCCGCGCGTAGGTCAGAAGCGGTCCCAACGAGGCCGCGCCGATCCCGATTTGGTAGAACGCCTTGTCCGCGGGGTTGTAGATGGAAATCTGCTCGTTCAGGGGGATGTAAAGGTCCTGCACGAGGCAAAGCTTGGTTTTCGCGTTGAACGCGTTCAAAAAGCCGCTGATCCACAGTTTGAGGTCGAGCGATTCGTTTTTGAGCGCGTCGCTGAAGGCCAAATAGTAAATCGGGTCGTAGAACACGATGTACGCGTAAGTGGGCAAAACCTTGCCGAAATCCTTGTTGACCAGCGACAGGGTGTGCACGATCTTGGCGTTCTCGAGCAGCTTGAGCAGCGCCTTGACCTCTTCCAGGCCGATTTTGAGGAAATGCGCGATTTTCTCCAAATCGAAAAGCGACTCGTTCGCGAACGCCACGTAGCGCAAAATCTCCAGGCACGCGTGCACGTCGGCGCGTTGGAAGTTTTCCTGCTTGTCGCTGTGCCACAGCAGGTTGATCACCTTTTTGATGATCTGGTTGGCCAGCGAAGTGTTCTCGGCGGCCTTCCAGTTCTGGTTTTTGCTCATGAGGAAGCGCCAGTACGCGTCGATGCTCAGGTTCGCCTTGTTTTTGGCCTTCACGAAGCTGCTGAACGTTTCCGCGTACAGCGCGTAGCTGCGGATGTTCAGGCGCTTGTAGACGGGAACGAGCGAGAACCCGGTCTCGTTCAGGGCGAAATAAACGGTCAGGTCGCGCTTTTTGGCCAGCTTGTTCAGCGCGCGGACGTTGTCGATTAGGTTCGGCAGCAGGTGCAACTGGTTGACCACGGCGATCCGCCTGCCGCCTTTTTGCGGCTCCTTGAAGTGCGCGAGCAGTTCGTTTATGTCGCCCGCCTTGTCCCCGGCGTCGAAAAAGGCCAACGAATCGGCCTTCTTGTCCTGCTCGAATTTCCTGAGCAGCGCCAGGCACGATAGCAGGCTGTCC
>CAZPGT010000020.1:0-11195 GCA_964586345.1 uncultured Mycoplasmatales bacterium
CAGCGCCAAAACGGCGGGAATGGCCAAAAACCATAGCCAAACGCTGTTTTGGGACGAGTCCATGAAAGCCCGCGCCTCGTCGACCATGGCGGAGAAATTTACCCCCGCCTGCTCGCATTGCGACTCGAACTTCCCGGTTTTCTGGGGATCGTTCCAGGCGCTAATCTGCTCTTGGATCTCGATGACGCGTTGGTAGTCTTCTTGGGTCTTTGGGTCGCGCGAGGCGATGTCCTTGAGTTCGTCCACCAACGCCTGGACGGACGGGTCGGCCGCGGGTTGGTTAGAGCCGTTTCCGGACGAACCGCCGCCGTTTTGGCCTTGGTCCTGCCCGCCGCCCGGGGTTGTTCCCCCCTGTGATCCGCCACCTTGGTTGCCGCCCGGGGTTGTTTCCCCCGTGGATCCGCCACCTTGTCCGTCGCCCGGGGTTGTTCCCCCTGTGGATCCGCCACCTTGGCCATCGCCCGGGTTTTCGGGTTGTTGGGGTTCGGGCGGTTGCGTGGCGGTTTTGTCCACGATTTTGAAATAAAAAGTCGCCTCGACCTTTTTTTTGATTTCGACGCGGGCGTCGTAACCTATTTGTTCGTAATCATAAAAAGAATCGTCGTACGTTGCTTGGATCCTGTATTCGCCCGCGGCGTTCCAATCGATCCCGCCCGTGGCGGGACCCCATTGGCCGCCGACGGATTTTTCCAGCGAATACCTCTTGGTGTTCGCCGTGGCGCTTTCGTTCGTCAAGTCGTTCAGCCGCCTGAACCTGATCATCGCGCGGTGGTCCTTGGGGTGCTCGGAACCGACTTCGTATTCGCTTTTGCCCAAAAACTCGATGAGCGGCTCGTAGGTCTTGACGTATTCGACCGTCGCGCCCGAATCGGTTTTCGCGTATTCCAAAACGAGATCGGGATCGGTCGGCACGGGCTGCCAGCCGATTCCGTAGTTGATCACGAAATCGTGATCGGACGGGGCGAACGCCTCGTTTTCGCGAAGCTCGATCTCCCGCCGGCTGATGACGTTTGTCTTGGTTTCGTCGTACAGGACCAAAACGACGGTCTTGGATCCCAACCGGCGGAACCTTAGGGTCACAAGTCCGTTCTGCGTCACGTTTTGGAGGCGCAGCTTGCTTGCGTCGTCCGCGAACTCGTATCCCTTAACCTTGGGCAATTCGATCGAAACGTCCGATCCCGCGGGAACGCTCAGTCCGTAGGTGCCCGTCAAACCCAAAGGCAACGGCGCGCCGCTTTCGTCCGTGAACTGCGCCTCGACCTTAACGAAGCGCTCGTCCGAGGACGCCACGGTTCGTCCGGATCCCTCCTCGACTATCCTCCATCCGGACGCGTCGTTGGTTTGGCCGGGCACCTCGATTAAAAGCTTTTGTGGTTTTTGGGTGTATTTCGCCTCGACGGGCTGGACGTGCTTTCCGCCCGACGCCAAATCGATCTCGACCCTAAGCCTTTGGTCGGCTTGTGTGTAGTTGCGCAAGACCGTGTGGAACCGCAATGCGTTTTGGCCCTGGGGCACGGAAACGCTTGGTTCCAGGAAGAAATACGGGAAAACCCCGCCCAGATCGGCGTTGAGGTCGTCGAAGATGTAATATTGGCACACGGGGCAAAACTCGATCATGTCGTTTCCGTACGTATTGAGCATGACGCATCTGTGGTACGCCGGGTTATAGGGGATGTAGCGGTCGTTTTCGTGGTGGTGGTATTTGACCGGGGTGGTGTGCGTCTGCCCGCCTTTGGTAACCGTCCACGGGTAGCCGATGAATTCGCTCCACGAGGCTTCCGCGGTCTGCTTGCTCAGCGCGGCGTTGCGCGTGCCGCCGTTGGCGGCGTAGGCGTACTCGTCGTCGAGCCGACCGAAGTTGTGCGCCGCCTCGTGCAGCATCACGATCGGCAAATCCTTCATTTGGGCGTATTTGAAGGCGCTGAGCAAATTGTATTGGCCGACCGAGTACGAACGGAATTCGACTTCCCCCGACGCGACGAAAACCGTCTGCGCGACCAATTGCGCGCCCGGATCCAGGTAGTTGTTCAGCATCTGGTATTGCAGGCTTTGCAGCCGCGGCAGCCCGCGGTTGCCGAATCTCGCGGCGTCGGACGTCTTCTTGACGTCGAAATACGTGTCCTCGCCCTCGTTGCCGCCGCGCCAATGGTCTAGCGAAACCGTGTTGACCGCGTAGACGTTGATCATGTTCGCGAACCTATTGAGCGGCTCGGTTTCCAGCAGCGGGTCGATCGTGTCGTGCAGGTAGCTGACGTACGCGTCCTGGTCGCCTTCTGTCAGTCCCTCGCCGTATAGCAGCCACACGAGCCTGTCCTTGCCAGTCACGCGGATCGGCGTGACGGCGGCGTCGGTGACGCCGTTGCGCCGTTCCCCGGGCTGGGCCGCGGAAATGGCGCGGAGCGCGACCGGTTCGAGCCGGGGCGGGGCGGAAACGGCCGCGGAAAGCGAAAGCGCGCCCGCGGCGGCGAACGTGAAGGCTAAAAGCCTGGCATTCTTTGGTTTTTGCATCGTCGCGCCCTCCCTTATGCGTTTAGGCCCTTTTTCTTTTTGCGCGAAACCGCGTACCAACATATTCCCGCCGTGGCGGCAGCGACCGGGACGATCGCCGCGAACCACCAGTAATCGGCGTTGGCCCCGGTTTGGGCGTCCATGAATCGGTGCGCCTCGGCGAAAAGGTCGGTCGCGTTAAGGCCGCGCTGGCTGCATTCGTTCTCGAATTCGGTCCGTTCGCCTGAAGGCAACGATTCGACTTGGCTTTCGATGTCGAGGATCTGTTGGTATTCTTCTCGCGACTTTTTCGGGTTTTGATTAAGCTGCGTCAGTTTCTCCGCCAGTTCGCTGGCTTTGGATCCAGAACCCTGCTGCTGCCCGGCGTTGGGGTCGGATCCTTGGCCGGCGGATCCGGACGCGGGCGGGTCAACCGTCCCGTCTTGGCCGGAATTCCCTCCCTGCTGGCTTCCCGAACCCGTCCCCGGCGGGTTCGGTGGGTTTTGCGGATTGGGCTGCGACGGCTGCGACGGCTGCGCGTCGTCCTTGGCGACCCATGGCGGGACGGTGCCGTCCGCGCCGATTACCGAGAACCTGACCGATTCTTCCACTTCCACGGTGACCAACGCGTCGACCGAATAGTCGACGAAATAGTTCATCAGCGTCACGGTGAGCTCGTAGTGCCCGGGCTTGTTCCAATCGAAGAGATCGATCATCATCTCCTCGTAGGCCTGGACGTCGGGATCCGGGTTCCAAATGCCCATGCCGTAAATCGCGTTCGTCCATTGCAAAGCGCCGCTGAGCGCGTGCTCTTTCACCAGGTCGCGGTAACCGTTGGGGTGCTCGCCCCCGGCCACGTAAACGTCTTTGGCCAGGACCTCCACGCGCGGGATGAGCGTTTTTTGGTATTCGACGACGCCGTTGGACTCGTCGATGTCGCCGTAAGCGAGCGCGCCGGTCTTGGCCGCGGCGACGTACCCGACGCCGTTGTTGATTATGAAGTCGTTTTGGCTCGGGACGAACATGCCGTTCTCGTAAACGGTCGCCTTGCGCTCTCGCAACGTCGTTTTGCCGTCCTCGTCCAAAAGCCTCAGCGTCAGTTCCTTGCTAGGAACCTTGGCGAAGCGCAGTTTCACGACTTGGTCGGCGATCGGGCGCTGGATCGTCAATTCGTCTTCGGTCCCCGCGTAGGCGTACCCGTCGATTTCGGGCAGAACTATCCGGTAGGCCTCGTCCATGGGCGCGGCGACCGAATAGGGACGGATCGCGCTTTGGGGAAGCGGGTTGCCCTGCTCGTCCACGAAACGCAAATCTATCTTGGCGGTCCGCCGCGGGGAACCCAGGATCGTCTCGTTGGTCTGGTCGTCGACGATCTTCCATTCAAAATCCGCGGCGGAAGCCAGGCTTGGGGCTTCCCCGGCGATTTCCAGTTTGGCCGGTTTTCCGTCCGCCTTGGCCTCGATCGGCTCGGAAACGTAGATCCCGTCCCGATCCGCGGCCGAACCGATTTCGACGCGGACGCGGCGCGGGCCGTCGGTGTAGTTGCGGTAAACGGTGTGGAAGCGGATCTTGTTGGCTTGCGCGTCGAAGCTCACGTTGGGCTCCAGCCAAAACCAATCGTGGGCATGGCCGGTCTTCTTGTTGAGGAAGTCGAACATGTAGTATCTGCACACCGGGCAGAATTCCAGCCCGGGGGAGTACACGTCCAGCATCATGCAGTGCGCCAGGCGCGAATCGTAGGGGATGTAACGGTCGATTCTGTCGGCCGTGCCCGTTTCCTTGTGGGCGCCGATCGTCGCGGTCGCGGGGTTGTTGTTCCAGTTCGCGTGCCATTGGTAGCCGTAAAACGCGCCCCACGAGTTTTCCGCCACCTGCGGCGACCACGCGGCGTTCTTGCTCGCGTAGTTGTTCGCGTAGCCGTATTCGTCTTCCAGCCCGAAGGCGTGGCCGGCCTCGTGGACGATCGTGTTCCCCGTGTAGGTCGGGTAATAGGCGTTGCTGACCAAGGCGTACCCGCCCATGTGGTAGGCGCGGAAACTGTCTTTGGCAAGCGAGTTGACCAAAATCGTCTGCTCGATGACCGTCGCGCCCGGATCCAGGTAGTTGGACACGATTTGCCTTTTGATCGCGTTCAGCTTGCTTTCGGCTTCGCTGTTGTTGTTGTTGAGCTCGGGGAACTCGTTGTTGGCGCGGTGGCGGATGTCGAAATACGTGTCCTGCGACGCGGTGCCGTTCCAAGCCGTTTTGGAAAGCGTGTTGACCGCGTAGACGTTGATTTCGTCCACGAAACGCGACAGCGGCTCCTGGGCCATCCAGTGGTCGAACGTTTTGTGAAGATAGCCGACGTATTTCGTGGTTTGCTCGGCTTCGGTGAACCCTTCGCCGTAAATCAGCCACACGAGCCTGTCGGGGCCGCGGACGCTGATCGGCGTGATCGCCGCGTCCGTGACGCCGTTCGGCTTGGGTTGCTGCGCCAAAAGGCGCGCGTCCGACCTATGCGGGTTTTGGGCGTAAACGTGCCCATGCCCGGCTTGGGCCGAGCCGATCGCGCCGAAAACGGCGGCGGCAAGTCCAAGGAAAGCCGCGAACAACGTCGTTTTCGGGATTCTGAAACGGTGCTTCATCGCCGCTTGGGCCCCCTTTCGTTCCTTCGCTTATCTTCTATAATTATAAATCCGCGGTTCGCCGGGAAAACGAATTTGCTTGGCTTTTTCGGGGTTAACTTACGTTAAATCTTTTTGGTGCCGCCGCGCCTTGGCGCCTCGGCTTTCCGTTTCCGCCTGATCGAATAGGCGCTTGCCCCGGCCGCGGCGGCGACGGCGGCAAGGCCCAATGGGATCGACGCGTAAAGGTAAACGGATCGGTCGTTATTTTGGGCGGCGAAATTCTGCGCCTCGGCGAGAAGGGAGTCGAAATCGATGCCGTTGGCGCCGCATTGTGCGGCGAAGCTGTCTTTTTGCGCCTCGGACCAGTTTTGGCGGTTTCGCTCGATTTCCAGGACGCTTAGGTAATCGCGTTCGGCGCGGTTTGCGTTTTGCTTGAACCGCTTCAATTCGGCGATTGCGTCAGCGATCTGCCTTTCTGCGGGATCGTTGGGATCCACGTAATCGATTTGCGGGTTGCCGCCCCCGGTCTGGGGGCCGGGCGGGACGGTTTCGTGTTGGGGCGTGTCGCTTGGGGGCTGGACCTCCCCGCCGGATCCCGGCTGTTGCTCATCGGGTCGGTCGGGCTCTGGCGGCGGATCCGCGGTTTGGGTGTCTTTCGGCGGGACGGTCCCGTCCGCGTTCGCGATCGCGAAATCCATCGTCCTTTCCACCGTGACGGAAACCCATTTGTTGGCCGCGTAGTCGAAATAGCCGTCGTCGAACGAGACGTATATCTGGTGGTGCCCGGGCTTGTTTCAGTCGATTGTTCCGTAGTTTTGCTCGTAACCCAAAACCCTGGGATCGGGGTTCCAGACGCGGAACGAATAGCGGATGCCCCCGGTCGAAACCGCCCCGTTCATCCGCGTCACCTTGAACATGTCCCAATATCCGTTCGGGTGCGGATCGCCGATTCGGTAGGTCTGTCGGCCGACGAACTCGATTTCCGCGCGCGGCAGCTTCTCGTATTCGACCACGCTGACCTGGTCGACGATCGCGTCGTAAGTCAGTTTCTGGGTCGCGGTCACCGCGCGCCATCCCGCGCCGTTGTTGACGATGAAATCGTTTTGGGTCGGCACGAACGTCTCGCCCTCGAACACGGTTGCCTTTAGCTCGGACAGCGTCTGCCCGCTTCGCGGATCGCTGAGCCGCAGCGTCAGCTGCTTGCCGTCCAATTCCCGGTACGGCAAAACGATCTTTTGCCCGTCCCGGGGATCGGGCACGGTCAACCGTTCCAAATCCCCGGCGTATTCGTGCCCCGGCACGCTTGGCAGCGCGATGGCGTACGGCTTGCCCCTCGGGACGTCGAGCGCGTAGGGCTTGATTGCGTCCTTGGGGAGCGGGTCGCCGCCTTCGTAAACGAACTCCAAATCGATCTTGGCGGTCGGCGGGACGGACGCGGCCAAAACCTCGCTCGTCGCGGCGTCGGTTATCTCCCACCACGGATCGTCGCGTTGCGCGACGCGTCCGTCCGTGGCGTCGATCGCCAGCCGCGCCGGGCGGTCGGACGCGGGAAGATCGAACGTTTGCTCGTAAGCGTGGGTGTTGTATTGGTCCAAGCCGATCCTGACGCGCACCGATTTGGTCTGGCCCGTGTAGTTGCGGTAAACGGTCTTGAACAGGATCCTCCCTTCGGCCGCGTCCAAATCGACGTTGGGCTCCAACCAGAACCACGGGCGCGAGCGGCCGCTTTCCTCGTTCAGGCGGTCGAACAGGTAATATTCGCAAACCGGGCAGAACGTCAGGTCGTTGGCGTAAATGTCGATCATCATGCAGTGGATCGCGCCGTCGTCGTAGGGGATGTAGCGGTCCCGGTAGCCGGGATCGTTGTTTTTGTGGTACCCGATCTCGCTTTTGGCGGGATTGCCTTTCCTGGTCGCGCGCCACTCGTATCCGGCGAACGGCTCCCACGACTCGTGGGCGAGCTCCAGCGACGACGCCGCGTTCGTGGACGCGTAATTGATCGTGTACCCGAATTCTTAGTCCAGGCCGAAGTGGTGCGCGGCCTCGTGGACGATCGTCGTGTCCAGGAACTGCGGGAAGTTGCTCGCGCTGATCATCGAGTACCCGCCGCTGTAATAGGAGCGGAACAGGCTGCCGTCCACCGAGCCGACGAGAACGGTTTCCGAGATCACCCTGGCGCCGGGATCCAAATAGTTGGACAGGATTTGCTGCTTGAGCGCGTTCAGCTTGGTTTGGGCCCTTTGGTTGTCGTTGCTCAGCCACGGGAAGGCGTCGTTTGCCTTCTGGGTCAGCCCGAAGTAGGTGTTCTGGCCGGGCTTGTTCGTGTATCTGGTCTGCGACACCGTGTTGACGGCGTACACGTTGATGTCTTGCGCGAACCGGGAGAACGGCTCGATGTGCAGGTATTTGTCGAACGTCTTGTGCAGGTAGCTCACGTACCTCGCCTGGTCGGATTCCAAATACCCCTCGCCGTAAACCAACCAAACCATTTTGTCGGGGCCGTGGACGCTTATGGGGGTGACTTTAGCGTCGGTGACGCCGTTTGGCTTGGCCAAAGGCGCGGATTGCTCGAAAGCGCGCGGCGAATGGCCAAACCGGCCCGTTTCGGTATGGTCCCGAACCGCGCCGATCGATCCGAAGACCGCCAAAACCAACCCGAAAGACATGGCGATCGCGGCGGTTTTTGGGATTTTTGGCGTGCGTATCATGGCCTTCGTCTCCCCCTTTCGCGGTTTCTTTGCCTCGCCTATAATTATAAATCCGCGGATTCCGCGGGGCGGGAAAAGCGCTTGGTCTCTTGGGCGCGCAAGCCGATTTATTTGGCTTTCGCCCGCTTGGCGCCGCGCCCGCCTTCGCGTTTGGCGAGGCGGAACGCCAGAAACGAAACCGCGCCGATCGCGATCAAGCCGACCGGGACGGCGATCGCTATGGCCAAAACTGTGGTCTGTCGGGCGACGAAGGCGTTAGCTTCGCCCACCAAACCAGCGAAATCGATGCCGTTGCCCGAGCATTGGGCGGCGAAACTGCTTCGCTGTGCGTCGTCCCAGGTTTGTTGCGTCGCATCGATTTCCAAAATGCGTTCGTAATCCTGTTTGGTCTTGTTTTGGTTGCCCGACAGCCGTTTGAGATCCTCGACTGCCCGCTTGACTTCGGGATCGATCGCTCCCGGGTCGGTTCCGGGATGGGTCTCTCCCGGGTCGGTTCCGGGATCGGTCGTGGCGGGCGGATCGGTAGGTTCGCCGGGATCCGGGGTATTAGGCGGGACGCTTGGCTCCGACGGAACTTGCGGTTCGGACGGTTCGGGCGAATCCGTCTCTTTGGGCGGATAGGTGCCGTCCGCCGCGATTATCGCGAATTCGAACGTTTCGCTCACGTTGCCCGCTTCCACGCGTTCGCTCGTTTCGTAATCGATGAACGAGTCGTCGAACAAAATGCGGATTTGGTAATAAGCCGGAACCGATCAATCGGGCGCGTCGCCGTCATAGTATAAGTAGGCTTTTTGGGCCGGATCCCATCTTTTGAACGAATACCCCAACCCCTGGACGTGGCCGGTGCCGTTCAGACGCACGATGCGCACCATGTCCCAAAAGCCGTCTGGGTGGTCGTCGCCGACTTTGTAGACGGGCTTGCCCACGTATTCGACGCGGGGCACGATCGCCCGGACGTAACCGATTGCGCGGTTCGTCTCGGTGATTTCGTCGTAATGCACGCTTTTCACATCGGTCAGCGCGTAATAGCCGTACCCGAAGTTGATGATGAAATCGTTGGCGGTCGGGACGAAAACCCGGTTTTCGTAAACTTCGACCTCGACGGACCGCAACAGCGAAACCATCGTCGCGTCCGCGTAAAGGTTCAGCGTCAGGCGCTTGCTGGCCAATTTGCGGTATTCCAGGGCAATCGCCTTTGGCTCCGCCAAATCGGGCAAAAGCGTTCCGTTCGGGTCGCCGACGAACTCATAGCCTTTGATCGTCGGCAGCTTGATCGCGTGGGTCTCGCCCTTGGCCAGTCTCAGCACGTACGGCTCGATTGCCGTTTCCGGGAGACTTTGGCCGCTCTCGTCGACGAAGCGGACGGCCACGTCGATTAGTTCGGGCGACGAGCTCTGCAGCGTCTCCCCGGTCGCCGCGTCGACGATTCTCCATTCGATTTTCCCGGATTGCGTCGCGGTCGGGACGGTGGCGTCGAACGCCACTTTGTGCGGTTTGCCCGAGGAAGGGATTTCGAACTCGTCCGAATATACCGCTGATTGCGGGTTTTGCTGGTCGGCGCGGATCTCGACTTTGATTCTTTGGTTCGAACCCGTGTAGTTTTTGCAAACCGTGTGGAAACGGATTTGCTTGCTGCCGGAAACCAATTCCGCGTTCGGCTCCAGCCAGAACCAATCGCGGGCGTTGCCCGCTAACCTGTTGACGCGGTCGAAAACGTAAAATTCGCACACCGGGCAAAACTCCCTGTAAGGCGAGTTCGTTTCCAGCATCAGGCATTTGCACAGCGGCGTTGGGATGTAGGGCAGGTAGCGCGGCGAGCTCGCGGTTCCCCCGTTGTGGGGCTCCATGTTCGTCTCGCGGCGGGCGTTCGCGTGCCTGAACGCCCACTTGTAACCAAGGAACGGCTCCCAGGCGGATTCGCCCAATTCCTTCGAGTGAGCCGTGTTGTTGCGCGTCTCGCCGGACGCGTCCGCGTATTCGTCGCTCAGCCCTAAGCCGTGGACGGCTTCGTGCAATATGACGTTGGTGAAATAATGCTCGTCTTTCTCGGCGCTGACCACCGAGACGTCGGACATGAAATACGAGCGGAAACTGATTTGGGGCGATGTCACGAGCAACGTGTTTTGGATCACCTTGGCGCCCGGATCGAGGTAGTTGGCGAGCAGCTGGTCGCCCAGAACCTTGATTTTCCTGGTGATTCTCGAGTCGAGGATCGGTGAATTGTCCAAGCTTTTCTTGCGCAGATCGAAATAGGTGTCCTGGCTCACGTCCCCGGTCCAGGTTGTTTGCGAGACGGTGTTGATCGCGTACACGTTGATTTTGTCCGCGAATTGGTTGAGCGGGTCGACGGCGAAAATATCGTCGAATGCCTTGTGCAGGTAACTGACGTAGTTTCCCTGATCGCTTTGGGTGTATCCTTCCCCGTAAACCAGCCAAACCAGTTCGTCGGGCCCTTGGACCCTGATGGGCGTGACCGGGGCGTCGGTCACGCCGTTGCCCTGGGCGTCCGGCGCGGGTTGCGTTGCGCCTTCGTGGGCGTGCGCTTCAAGTCTATGCGCGGTTTGGGAGTGGGCCGCGTTTGCCGCCGCGACTACGAAAAACGCCGACGCGAACAAAAGCGTCCCGGACCACTTCTTCAAAAAAGCGCGGCGTTTTCCCATCGCAACCACCTCTTTTTTTGTCAATCCGCAGTTGACTATAATTATAAATTCGCGAACGAAAACGTTGGCAATCCGTGCGCATCTTTTTTTGTTTTATGTAATAAAAAAACGGCAGAAAAGAAAAAACCCGGCTCGCCAACCGGAAGATTAACGAAACGGGTTTTTAATTTAGTTTAAGACTTAAAAAAAAATAACTAAACCAACATTAGTTTACATCATTTTTTTGAATTTTGCAAGCGAAGGCGCAAAAAAATTCTGTGGTTTTCGCCAAATTCCGGGTCGACCGGGCAAACCAGTTCTCGCCAAACAAAAAGCAAATCGTCTTTCCCGCTTGGATCCGTCCGCCTTGCGGATTGTGCGGGCATGCCGCGAAACGAAACCCACAACGCTAACCTTTCTGAAAAGAACGAATGAGCGCGAAAACGGTTTTCGACAAACGCTCCGCTATTTTTTCTTGGTTGTTTTGAACGCGCTTGGTTTCAGTTCCTCACGCATAATTTGCCTGACCGCGGGTCTAAGTTCCTCGTCAAGGACCTATTTGACCGCGGGTCTAAGCTCTTTGTCCAAGACTTTTTTGATTGCTGGCTCAAGTTCCTCGTCAAGGACTTCTTTGATCGCCGGTTTGAGTTCGTGCCGCAAAACCGCGTTCTCCTTCAGGAATTTGACGTCCTTCGTCAAAATCCCGACCTGGCGCGCGAGCGGCGCGAAATTGGTTTCGTTCCACGTCGCGAACC
>CAZPGT010000021.1:0-10759 GCA_964586345.1 uncultured Mycoplasmatales bacterium
CTACAGGTCCTCGCCGATGTTCGGCGTCATCCAGAAGACCGCTGATGAACTGAACACCCAGACCCGCGAGAACATCCTGGGGGTCCGGGTGATCAAGTCGTACAACCTGGAAAAGAACCAGCAGGCCAAATACTCCGCGGTCAACTCGAAGTGGCGCGCGCAAACGACCAAGACGTTCACCATCTTCGCCAGCCTGCAGCCCATGGTGCTGTTGGTCGCGAACTTCGCTTCGGTCATCATCCTGCTCATCGGCAAGTTCCCCCCGCCCGGATCGACGATCAACATCGTGGAGGTCCAATCGATCCTCAGTTACCAGGGTTACGTGATTTTGGGCATAACCGTCACCACGATGACGCTGATGAACTACGTGCAGTCGCGCGCGTCCATGAAACGGATCAACGAGGTGTTGGACGAAATCCCTGCGATCGCCGCCAACCGCAGCGGCGTGGGCCTGGACGACGGGTCCGTCGTGTTCGAGAACGTCAACTTCAAATACAACGCGAACGCGGAGGAGATGGTCCTCAAGGACGTCAGCTTCGCGATCGGTTCGGGCGAGACGGTCGGCGTGATCGGATCGACCGGATCGGGCAAGTCGACGATCGCCAACCTGATCGCGCGCTCGTACGACCCGCTTTCGGGCAGCATCCGCGTCGGCAGTAGGGACATCAGGGAAATCGACACGGAGAAGCTGCACAACGCGATCGGGTACGTCTTCCAGCAAAGCATTTTGTTCGCGGGGACGATCCGCTCCAACCTCCTGTTCGGCAACGACCAGGCGACCGAGGACGAGATCGACCGGGCGCTAGAAATCGCGTGCGCGAAGCATTTCATCAAGAACTTCGCGGCGGGGATCGACCATCCCGTCGAGCAGCGGGGCAAAAACCTGTCGGGCGGGCAGAAGCAGCGCGTGTCGATCGCCCGGACGATCCTGCGCAAGCCGAAGATAATCATTCTGGACGATTCGACCAGCGCGCTGGACGCGATCACGGACGCGACTTTGCGCGCGAACATCCGCGGGAAGATGAAGGGCGTGACGACGATCATCGTCGCCCAAAAGATCCTTTCGATCCGCGACTGCGACAAGATCCTGGTCGTCGACCAGGGCGCGATCGTCGGCGAGGGCACGCACGAGGCGCTGATGAAGGATTGCGATGTGTACCGCCAAATCGCCTCGTCGCAGATGAGCCAGGAGGAGCTGGACAATGCCTAAAGTCGACTTCGACCGCAGCGCCAAACTCCGCCCGTTCAAGACGATCAAGCGCGTCATCAGCGAGATGGAGGCCAAAAGGCAGGTTTGGGTAATCAGCATCGCGTGCGGCGTGGTCTCGTCGGCGATCCTGTCGTTCAGCTCGTTCTTTCTGGGCTACATAATCGCCGCGCTGTTCAACCCCGGCGGCGCGCCCCAGGACGCGCTTTCCGAGGTCCTGACCCGCCTGGACACGCTGCAGCTCGTGTTCGCGACGATCGTGCCGCTGATGCTGATGTACGTGGCCGTGTCGGGGATGCAGCTGGTGCAAAACAGGATCATGGTGAAGATCAGCCAGAACGCGTGCGCCCGGCTGCGGTGGGACGCGTACTGCAACCTGCAGAAAATGCCCGTCAGCTACTTCGACACGCATTCGAGCGGGGATCTGATGAGCCGGCTGTCCAACGACATCAACAACGTCAGCCGGGCGCTCATCCAGGCGGGCGCGCAACTCATCCAAGGCGCCAGCTCGATGGTGTTCGTGTTCATCATCCTGATGGCGATGAACGCGATCTTCACGCTCATCATCGCCCCGATGCTTTTCGTGATGCTGGGCATCGGCTTTTGGATCACCTTCAAGGCGCAGCCCTACTTCCAGAAGCAGCAAAACTGCATCGGCGACCTGAACGGCTACATGGAAGAGATGCTTTCGGGCCACAAAATCGTGAACCTGCTGAACCGCCAGGAGGAGGTCTACGCGAAGTTCGAGGTGTACAACAGGGCGATCGTGCCCAACGCCGTGGCCGCGCAGACGCTGTCCGTGCTGATCTTCCCGTGGTTCAACCTGGCGTGCAACCTGACTTTCCTTGGCTTCACGTTCCTGGCGGGGTACCTGGGCGCGAACCCGACGATCCAGGCGTCGGGGTTCGGCAACATCCAGACGCTTTCGTTCCTGATCTCGTATTTCAACCTGCTGCGCTCGTTCACCAACCCAATCAGCCAGTCGCTTTCGATCATCAACCTCGTGCAGGCGGGGCTGGCGGGCGCGCAGCGCGTTTTCGTGCTGCTGGACCTGGTGCCCCCGGCCGACCGCCCGGGCGCCGCGACGCTGCGAAACGTGTCGGGCCGCGTGGAGTTCGAGGACGTCAACTTCGGCTACACGCCCAACGCGCTGAACCTGAAGCGCGCCAACATCTCCGCCAAACCCGGCGACGTCGTGGCGATCGTCGGGCCGACGGGCGCGGGGAAGACGACGATCATCAACCTTCTGACCAAATTCTACACGCAAAACGACGGCCGGATCACGATCGACGGCCGCGAGGCAGCGGAAGTGACCGAGGCCAGCTGGCGCGACAACATCTCGATCGTGCTGCAGGACACGTACCTTTTCACCAGCACGATCAAAGAGAACATCCGCTACGGCAACCTGGAAGCGTCCGACGAACGGATCGTCGAGGTCGCGAAGCTCGCGAACGCGCACGGGTTCATCATGCAGCTGGAACACGGCTACGACACGATCGTCGAGTCCAACGGCAGGAACTTCTCGCAGGGGCAGCGCCAGCTGTTGGCGATCGCGCGCGCCATCATCCGCAACGCGCCGATCCTGCTGCTTGACGAGGCGACCTCGTCCGTGGACACGCGCACCGAGCTGTTGATCCAAAAGGCGCTAAACGACCTGATGAAGGGCAAGACGTCGTTCGTCATCGCGCACCGGCTGTCCACGATCAAGAACGCGACCAAGATCCTGGTCGTGAACGCGGGCGAAATCATCGAGCAGGGCAGCCACGACCAGCTTTTGGCGCAGAACGGGTTTTACGCGAACCTTTACAATTCCCAGTTCAAGAAGGGCGTGGGCGGGGAGTTCGAGCTGGACCAATAGCGCCTTAGCGGCGGGGTTTCTTCGCCTTCCGCGCGGCGCGGGCGATCGAACGCGCGGCGCACAGCGGCAAAAACAGCGCCGCGGCTAGCGCGGCGACGGCCAGCAACCCGACAAGCCCCACCAGCCCGGCGGCCAGCGCGAGCGCCATGAGGGCGTTCGCCTGGCTCCGGGTCAGGGCTTTCGGCGCGTCCCGCGCCTTGCGTGCGCGCATGGTCGTGCCGCCTCCGTTTTTTAGGGAATTCGCCGAAAATTTTAATACAATGGACTTTTGGAGGCGAGGATTCGCTCAACAATCGGTTCGGGACGCGCGCTAATGAAGGAAGTTGTTGTTTTCGGCGGCGGCACGGGGATGAGTTCGGTGCTCAAGGGGCTGAAGAACATCCCCGGCATCAACCTGTCGGCGATCGTCACGGTCGCGGACGACGGGGGCTCGACCGCGCTGATGCGCAAGGAATTCAACATCCCCGCGATCGGCGACATCCGCCAGATCCTGACCTCGCTGTCGCCCAACGAGGATTTGCTCAAGCAGCTCATCCAATACCGCTTCAGCAACATCGCCGTGAAGCGGTCCGTGTTCAACAACCAGTCGCTTGGCAACATCATCATTTCCGCGCTGATCAAGATCAACGGGGACTTCTACAAGGGCATCGAGACGCTCAGCGAGATCCTCAACATCAAGGGATCGATCCACCCGATCACCGACTACCCGCACGCCCGGCTGCAGGCGGTCTACTCGGACGGCACGAAGAAGGCGGGCGAGCATAGGATCCCCAACCCGCACAAGCGGATCGAGACGATCAGGTACGTCAACCCGTCGCGGATCAAGACGAACCCGCAGGTGCTCAAGAAAATCGCCAAGGCCGACTTCATCCTCATTTCCACGGGCTCGCTTTACACGTCGATCATCCCCAACCTGATCGCCCCGGGGGTGAAGGAGGCGATCGCCAAGAACCGCCGCGCCCGGGTCATCTACGTGGCCAACATCATGACCCAAAGCGGCGAGACGCACGACATGACGCTTTACGACCACGTCGCGGCGATCGAGAAGCATCTGCAAAAAAACGCGATCCAGACGATCGTCACGACCGTGGAGAAAATCAGCCCCGCGATCCTCAGGCTCTACGAGAAGGAAAACTGCCACCCGGTCCTGGTGGACGTGAACAACTCCTACCTGAGGCCGAAGCTGCGTCTGGCCAGGATCATCGACCGCAAGCAGACCAAATACGCCCGACACGACCCGAGGAAGCTGCAAAGGGTTTTCGCGGAGATCTTCTCGGGGCGCCGCTAAACGCAAGGAGGCCATCAATGCCGCGCAAACACCTCATCGCCAGCCAGACGAACAAAAAACAGCAGGACAACGCCCGCCTATGGCAGAAACTGGCCAAGGAAATCAAGGCCGCCGCGAAGGTCGGCGGCCCCAACCCCGAGGCCAACCCGCGGCTGAAGGCGGCCATCGACCGGGCGCTGCAGGCCAACCTGTCGCGCGACTCGATCAACAAGAACATCAACGGCGCGGCGAAGGACGCGGCCAACCTGGTCGAGGCCGAATACGAGATCTACGGCCCCAACGGGCTTGGAATCATCGTGCACGCGCTCACGGACAACACGAACCGCGTGATCAGCAACCTGAACGGCTACATCAGCAAGCTGAAGGGCAACCTGGCCAAGCCGAACAGCGTCAGAATCAATTTCGAGCAGCGCGGGATCGTCTTGACGGACAGAAACGACTACACCGAGGACCAACTGTTCGAATTGCTGTTCGACGACAACGTCATCGACCTGCAAAGCGACGACGAGGGCTTCGAGATCGTCGCCGCGCCAAGCTCGTATTACGCGATCAAGAACAAGCTGGCCGCGAACGGCTTCGCGATCTCGTACAGCGAGCTGAAGCTCGAGCCGCTGTCGGAGATCCAGCTCACCGAAGAGGAGAAGGAGCGGTTCGCGCGCTTCAGCGAGTCGTGCGAGAACGACGAAGACATCCAATGGATCGTCGCCAACAACGCGAACTAAAACCCAAAGCGAGAAAGCCGATCCTCGCGGGCGTCGGGTTGCTTCTGTCGCTTTCCTCTGGCTTTTCGGCCGTGGGGTGCTCTGGCGACCCCCGGGCGTTAGCGCAAACGGCCCCGGCGTACGACTCGGTCAGCATGGATTACGCGCCGACGGGCAACCTGGCCGCCCTGGGGTTCAAACCCGCCGCCCAATTGATCGCCAACCAAAACGAACGCGTTCCCGAGCACGTCCGCGCCTTGGGCGTGCCGACCACACACGAAACCGGCGCGGAAAAAATCGGCCCGTTTCGTGTGCGGCCCCGGCAACGGCGTTCTCGGCGATGTCCCCGCGCCCGATTCGCCCAGGACCAGCTATCTCGCGGACGTCGATTTCGCGGGCGAGGCGATCCCGGCATTGGAAGAACCGGTCTCGGACCGATCCGCGGCGGAAGCCGGAAATAACAAAACGTGGTCGTGACCCGACAAGCTGCTTCATCTAGCGAACGAGCTGAACGACCGCGTCAGGACCAAGACGTGGCTGCCCGCGATCGCGGATCCCGAGGCGTTGGTCGCCAAGGAAAGGTACGCCGCGAAAATCGCCTTGTTCAAGGCGAAGCTTGGATCCGCCAGCGCCCCGTCGATAAGCTTCTGGGGCCCCGGTTTCGGGCCGATCCCCGCCCGCGACGGCGCGCTGTTCGACGAATACGGCCCAAGCGTCCAGTACCCGGGATGGCTGTTCGGCACGTCCGATTCGCTTGGCATGGTCCCCGCGGTCCCCAACAACGTGAGCGAGGACGGGATGCGGCTGCGCTTGCATCACGGGCCGAACGGGCGCCAAATCCTATGTTGGAGCGGCCCCAACGGCGTGAAGGAAAAGGCGATCCAAAGCGATTTCTCGGACACGAGCGATTACGTGGTCGTGACGATCGACCCGAGCCTGAATTCGCCCCTGAAGCGGGCGGAAATCCAAGCGACGTTCTCCAAGATCCACAGACCCGATAAAAGGCTCAGCGACGTACTCATCGTCGAATCGCCTTTCTCGCTTTCGCCGCGCGACGTGCTGGGCATGGAAAGCGCCATCGACGCGCTGGCGCAGCACGTTTTGGGCCCCGGTGACGCGTGGGAAGTCAGGAGCGCGCGCGTCTTCGACGTTTCTAGCCTGGCGACCCTGGACGGGAAAAACTACAATTTCGTTTATTAGCCATGCCCGAAGAATTGTTGCCCGCGGGCGGATTAATGTGATAGAATCCAACCGATCAATTTAAGGGGAACTCCGGTGCGAATCCGGGACAGTGCCAGCTACGGTGTGTCGCGAAAGCGATAAGTCCGAATACCAAACGATGCTGGGCCACATCTGCGAAAACTCTTTTTGTCTCCTCGCGAGCCGAAAACGGTCTTTTTATAACGTGCGGCCTTGATGCTAACCAAATCGCGCTCAAGGCCTTTTTTATTCCCTTGATTGATTGTTCCCAACCATTAACGAGGGATAAACGCGAATGAAAAAAACGTTCAAACGCTTCGTCGCCCCCTTGGGGCTTTTGGCGGCGGGAATCGCCGCGGGCGGCACGATGTCCGCGTGCGCGGCGGCCGTAAACGCGCCGTACGACTCGGTCAGCCTGGACCCGAGCCTGACGGGGAACCTGGCCGCGCTGGGGTTCAAGCCGACCGCCCAGTCGCTTTACAACGCGCAGACGCAAGTGCCCCGATACGTCGAAGATCTCGGCGTGGCGACGGAAACGGGCGCGCAGCCAACTGCCGCCAACGCGGAAACGTGGCTGAACCGATCCGTGCAGCTGATGTACGGGTACGGATGGAACATGAGCGCGGCGGATTTGCCCGCCTACGGCGTCAAATCGTTCATCGCCGACCAGGACGCGTACGTCAACGCGATTACGGAGCTGAACGATTCGGTCGTGGACGCTTCGGCTAGTTCGCTTGGCAAAAACAAATCGTGGTCGTGGCCCGAGAAACTGCGCTACCTGGCGACCGAGCTGAACAAGCACGTGAAAACCAAATCCGGCCAGAACGCCATCGCGGACGTGGACGGGTTGGTAACGGGCCTGGAGGCGAAATACCGGGCGAAAATCGATTTGTTCAAGTCCAAGCTGCCGAACCAAGGGTCTTCGCCCTCGATCAGTTTCTGGGGCTCGAATTTCGGGCCGAACTGGGTATCAGATTTGACCGCGTTCACCGAATACGGGCCAAGCATCGATTATCCGGGATGGCTGTTCGACACAGCGGACTCGCTTGGCATGGTCCCAGCTGTCCCAAACCAAAGCACTGCTAGCGGGGGCGGGACAACCGAAAGCCAAACCGGCGGGACGTTCAAGCTGAAGGTTTTCGAATACGGCGGATACAACGCGATCGGCTGGAGCCCCGAGACGGGAACCTACAGCGCGACCGCTGTCCAGGCCGCGTTCGCGTCGTCAAGCGATTACGCGGTCGCCGTCATCGACCCAAGCGTCGACACCCCGGAGAACAGGACCACGATCCAATCGACGTTCCAAAATATGCTGAAAACTCAAAATTCCCAAAACGCCACCAACGTCATAATCCTGGACACTTCGTTCTCGCTGGCGCCATACGACGTTTTGGGCATGGAGCACGCCATCGACGCGCTGGCGAGCGCCATCCTAGGCGCCGCGGACGCGGAAGCGGTGAGCGCGCAACGGATTTTCGACGTGGCCAACCTCAAGACGCTGGGGACCCAGAATTACGACTTCGTGGCTTAAAGATACGATGGCTTCCCGCAAATTCGCGATCAGATACTCGCTCGTGTGCTCCGCGTTGCTCGCTTTCGCTGCGGGCATGCTGCTGATCGGTTTCTCGGTCACGACCCGCGGGACGCTGTCGTTTTTGGCGGCGATCGATCCCAACGACCGGATCGATTACCTAGCGATCGGCCTTGGCGCGGCCGCCTGCGTGGTGGTGGGCGCCAGCCTGAACCTCGCGGGCGAATGCGCCCAGTCGCTGACGCGCAACATCCTGGCTTCCCCGTTCACGATGGGCATAACCCCGATGATGACGCTCAGCTACATGCTGACCAGCTTCCGTCCCGGCGTGCCGGTGTGGGGCGTGGGGCTCGTCGCCTTGGGGCTGACGTTCGCGCTGAACGTCCTTCCCGCGTACGCCATCGGCAACGCCAAGCGCAAGAACAGGCGGGACATCCTCGTCTTTTACGGGCTATCCTTGGCGATCCTGGCCAGCTCGGCGATCGCGCTTTTGGCGTTTCTGTACAAAGACCAGAACTTCAACGTCTTGGGATGGATGATCATCGAGGTCACCGCGTTCAGCGAGCAAAAACTGCTTTGGGGGGCGGTTTTCGCGGCCGCGGGGGCGATCTTGTTTTTCGCGAACATCAAGAAGATCCACCTGATCGAGCACGCTTATTTCAGGGCCGCGACGCTGAACGTCAACGTGCCGCTGCTGAACATGGTCGGCCTGGTAAGCGTCGCGCTGATGTGCGTGGGCGGGTTCGTCGCTTACGCGCCGTTCACGCTTCTGGGGTTCGCGATCCCGTACGTGACGAAGCGGATCGTCGTCGGGCGCTGCGACGTCAGGTGGTCGGTGGCCCCGAGCACGCTGCTGAGCGTGGGGCTGACCTTGCTCGCGTACGTGGCCAATTGCTACCTGCAAACCTACGCGGACGTCGTGATGATCGTCCTGATCGTCCCGTTCGTGGTCGGCATGTTCGCGGCGAAGGCGGGCAAATATGCGGCTTAGCGGGCCGGTTCGCGCCAAACAGCCGTTGAGGCTGGCCTTGCTGGGCGCGGCCGCGATCGGGCTGTTCGCGGCTTTGCTTTTTTTCAGCCCCGACTCGCTGACGCTAAGCGTCCCCGCGGGGCCCAACGCGCCGCAGATCTGGTCGAGCCGCGCCCAGATCGCGCTGAAGGTCCTTTTGGGCGCGGCCGCGATCGGGCTGGGGAACTTCTTGACGCAGATGTTCACGCGCAACAGGCTGGCGGACGCGGCGGTCCTGGGCGTGAACGTGTTCCAGCAGCTGGCCGTCGCGCTGCTGATTTTCTGCGCGACGGACTTTTTCGTCGCGTCCGAGCAGTCGTACCAATTCGCGCTGATTTACGCGGCGACGGGGATTCTGTCGGGTTTTTGCTTCTACGGCGTCAGCCTGAAAACGAACCTGGGATCCAGGCTGATCCTGATTTATGGGATATTGCTGAACGTCTCCGTGACCGCCGCGGTCTATTTCGTCATGACCTCGGGCGCGATCAACCCCGATGTCGTCAAGATCAGGTTCTCCTACTACCAGGACAAGGTGTTCGGGGGCGTGCGCCTGGCGCAGGACTCGAGCAACCTGTACGTCTGCGCGGGGACCGTCGCCGCGTGCGCCGCGGCGACCTTCGCGCTGCGCCACAGGATCGTCGCGCAGGCCACGACCCCGCTGAAGGTCGTCACGCTGGGCGCCCGCCCGAAATCCGTCAACCTGGCGATCGTCACGCTGATTTGCGTCTTGGGCTCGGCGGCGTTCAGCCTGATCGGGGTGATCGCGTTCGTCGGCGTGGCGGTGTCGTTCGCGGCGGGGCGGGCGTTTTCCCGGTTCGGCCACCGCGCCTGCGGGTCGATCCTTTTCGCGGCGGTCCTGCTTTTGGCCTCGCAATGGATCCAAACGGGCGTTTCCCATTTCGCGGCCCCGATCCCGCTGTCGGTCGTCGCGGGTTTGGTCGGCTCGCTGGTTTTCGTCGGGTCCGTCCTCGCGGGGTAAGCGGATGCTCTCGGTCAGATTCAACATCCCGCGCCTGAAGGTGCATCCCGGGTTCGACCTGAGCGACGTCTCGTTCGCGATCGCCGAAAACGAGATATGCGCTTGGATCGGCAACAACGGATCGGGCAAGACGTCGCTCATCAACGTGCTGACGAAAAACGCGAAGGCGAAAGACGGCATGGTCTTTTTGGGCGGCACGGACCTGAACAGGATCGCCTGCAGGCGGTTGGCCCAATACGTCTCGTACGTGCCGCAGATTAACGAGATCTACGGCGAGCTGTCCGTGCACGATTTCGTCTCCGTGGGGCGGTTGCCGCACACGAACTTCATGGGCCGTTTGACCAAGGAGGACAAGGCGATCGTCGCTCGGGCGCTGGCGGATCTGGGCATCGAGCGGCTGCGCGACCGCCGGATCGGCGAGCTGTCGGGCGGCCAGCGCCAGAAAGCGATCATCGCCAGCGCGTTGGCCCAGCAGACCCCGCTGGTCGTCCTCGACGAGCCGCTCAACCATTTGGACGCGGCGGCGAAGGACGGGGTGATCGCCCTGATCGGGGATCTGAAGTCGCGGTGGGACAAGACGGTTATCGTCGCGCTGCACGACTTCGAGGTCGCCGCGAACCTGGCGGACAAGGTCGCCTGCTTCCACGGGGGATCGGTCCGCGCGTTCGGCGCGCCGAAAGACGTCATCACCCCCGAGAACCTCAAACGGTACTTCGGCGTCGACCGGACGGTCGACTCGTCCGGCGGCAAAATCCGCGTTTTCTAGCCGCCGCAAATGTTTGTATTTGCGCAACTTTCGTATATAATCTCATAAAACGGATTTTGGCCGGGAAAGGGCGGTCCTTTGTGATAACCGTCAGCGAAGTCATCAAACATTTCGAAGTCAACCTGAAGCTGATCGACGGTTTCAGGAACGCGAAAAACCCGATCACCAAGCCGGGGCTGAACCGGCTTGGGTTCGAGCTGTCCGGGATTTTCTTGGACAA
>CAZPGT010000022.1:0-10667 GCA_964586345.1 uncultured Mycoplasmatales bacterium
GAGTCGCAGCTTTCGTGCCTGAAGTGGCTGAACATTTTCGCCGACGAATCCATGGAGACGCCAACGAAATACGGCCCGTACGTGCAAAGCATGAAGCTGGACGTTTACCGGAAATACGCCAACCAGCTGCTCGAGAAGAACCTGGCGTATCGGTGCTTCTGCTCGTCCGACGACTTGGCGCGGGCGCGCGAGGAGGCCCTGGCGCGCGGGCAAACGCCAAAATACTCGAGGAAATGCCTGAAGCTGACCCCGGACGAGATCGACGAGAACCTCGCCTAAAACGTGCCGTTCGCGATCCGCCTGAAGGTCGATTCGGAAAAGACCTACCATTGGGTCGACCTGATCCGCGGCGACATTTCCGTTTCCGCGGAATCCATGACCGACCCGATCATCCTTAAATCCAACAAGATCGCCACCTACAA
The DNA here is from genome assembly GCA_964586345.1 of uncultured Mycoplasmatales bacterium. GTDB lineage: Bacteria > Bacillota_I > Bacilli_A > Mycoplasmatales > Mycoplasmoidaceae > Mycoplasmoides. The sequence continues at coordinate 423 of CAZPGT010000022.1, forward strand.
TTTCGCGGTCGTGATCGACGACCACGACATGAACATCACGCACGTCTTGCGCGGCGAGGAGCACATTTCCAACACCCCGTACCAAATCGCGATCAAGGACGCGCTGGGGTTCAGCGACTTTTTCCAATACGGCCACCTGTCGATCATCGTCGACGAAAGCGGCAAAAAACTTTCCAAGCGCAACCTGGCGCTCGAGCAATTCATCGAGGGTTTCATGGAAAAGGGCTACCCGTCCGAGGCGTTGGTCAACTTCATCGCGTTGCTGGGATGGTCCGACCCCGACAACGAGGAGATCCTTGGCATGGCGACGCTGATCCAGCGCTTCACGCTGGACCGCATCAACCTGTCGCCCGCGTTCTTCGACGTCAAGAAGCTAAATTGGATATCCAACGAATATTTCAAGAAGATGGACCCTGACATCTATTGCAATTTCGTCATCCCGTTCTTGGAACACGACAACCCTTTGCTCAAGGGCAAGGAGAAGCGCGTCGCCCTGCTGTTCCAGAAAGAGATCAGCCACGCCCGCCAACTGAACGGGCTGATCGAGCAAAACTTCCTGAAGCGGCTGAGCTGATCGGAACTGGGCGAACAGGCCAAAGGCTGGTTGCGCGCCAACGCGTCGCCCGCCCTGTTCGCGACGCTGTCCGAGAAACTCGCCGCCCTGGACGCGTGGGACGCTCCGGCGATCAAGGAAGCGATCAGGCAGACTGGGATCGCGGCCCAGGCGCAGGGGGCGAAGCTGTTCATGCCGATCCGCATGCTCCTGACCGGGCAGCAGCACGGCCCGGACCTGGCGTCGATCGCGAGCGTCTACGATCGCGAGGCGCTTTTGGCTTACCTCCAAGAATGCGTCGGCGGTTGGTAGCCATGGCCCAAAAAGCCGGCAAGCCCGGAACGCGCCTTCGCCGACCCAACGTCCAGTTCCTGAAAGACCCGATCCACGACGAAATCAATTTCGGCCGCGACACGCTTTGGATGCACGGCCTTTTGGACACCCCCGAGTTCAAAAGGCTGCACGACATCAAGCAGCTGGGGCTTTCGATCCACACCTTCCCGGGCGCCTCGCACACCCGCGCCTCGCATTGCCTTGGCGCTTACGAAATCATGCGGCGCGTTTTGGGCACGGAAAGCTTCAAGCCGGTGCCGAAGGAACAGAAACAGGCGCTGCTTTGCGCTTCCCTGCTGCACGACTTGGGGCACGCGCCGCATTCCCACGCGTTCGAGGACTATTTCGCGACGTCGTTGGACAAAGACGCGCAATTCGCGTTCGAGCACGAAATCCTGTCCGGGCGCCTGATCACCAACCCCGAGGGGCGGATCGCGCCGATCCTGGCCAAGAACGGGGTCGACCCGCAACTGGTCGCGGCGTTGGTCCTGAACGACCAATCGATAAAAGGTTCCCGGCGTGGATGGCGCAGCTGACGTCGTCCGAACTCGACGTCGATCGGACGGACTATCTGCTGCGCGACTCGTACTACACGGGAACCAACTACGGCAACATCGACGCCAACGCGCTGATCCACTGGATCCGGTTCGACGCGCGCGCCCAACGCGTCAGCTTCGCGAAAAAGGCGATCCCGATCATCGAGAACTTTTTGATCGGGCGCTACCACATGTACCAGTCCGTTTACCTGAACGAGAGGACGTCGCTGCTGGTCGCCGCGATGTGGTTCGTTTTCAGGCGCGTCAAGGATTTGGACGCGATCGGGCGAATCGACTGGGGCAAGTACGAATTCGCGCGCGACGTCTTGCGCTTGATTTTCGCCAAAAAGGATTTGCGCCGCGTCGACCTGCGCCAATATTTGCTTTTGGGCGATTCGTCGTTCAACAGCTTTCTGGCCTCGCTGCGCGAGAACGCCAAGGATGGGATCCTAAAAACGCTTTTGGACTCCTATTTCGTCGGCAACGAGTTCGAGATGCTGCTGTTCGACGGCGCGAGCGCGCGTAACGCGGCGTTCGCGCGGCTTTTGCGCTTCCCCGACGCGAAGTATTTCGCCGCGAAATACGAATTGCCGACCAAGGCGTTCTACGCGCCGGGCAAGCCTTCGGACGGCATCACGATCTACGACGAGGCGGCGCGGCGGCACGTGCCGATCGAAACCGAGAGCGAGCTCGTCAAAAACGGCGACAAGCTGTTGGCGAAAAGCGGGAAAAACAGGCACGCGGTCCTGGCCCACGAAAAGCTTTTGCGCGCCGCGAAACTTTAGTCCCCGCCCGAAACCTCGATCCGCCTTTTCCCGGCGCGGGGGCGCCCGAGAACATTTGTTCGCTTATCGGGCAATATAAAATATAATATGAAAGGCACGTCCGCGCCCGCCCGCGGCCAACACGAGGTAACCAATGAAACATCTAATCGACGAAGCGTTCAGCATCGCCCAGGCGCAGTTCAAGAACCGCGCCTTCGATTTCAACGCCCTTTGGAAGGAAGTGGTCAAGAAAACCAAGATGTCCAAGGAGCAAGAGCACAGGGAAATCGGCAACTTTTACCTTCAGTTCCTGCAGGACCTGCGCTTCGTGCACATCGGCGACCGCAAATGGCGGCTGCGCGAGACGATGAAGTACGACGAATGGGACAGGATCTCCCAGTCGATGTTCGGCGTCAAGGAGTACTACGAGGAAGGGTACGAGAACTTCGTCCCCGAGAAACCCCGCGAGGAATCCGAGATGGACACGATCAACATGAGCAACGAGGACAACGGGTCGGACACCAGTTACGTGCAAAACCTTTTGGACGCGGAGACCGAGAACCAGGACGACAACGAGGATCTGTAACCGCGCGGTTTAATTCGGAAAGGATCGTTTTCGCATGACTTTGATTCAACAGTTCAACCGGCTAGTGAACGCCAAGGAAATCGTCAGAAAGGCGCACGAGGGCAAATACGCGGTCGCGCACATCAACATCAACAACCTGGAATGGGCCCAAAGCGTGCTCAAAGCCGCCCAGGAAACCAAAACCCCGGTGATCCTCGGCGTCTCCGAGGGCGCGGCCAAATACATGGGCGGCTACAAGACGGTCAGCGCGATGGTCATCAACCTGCTCGAGGCCCTGGACGTCACCGTGCCCGTCGTCCTGCACCTGGACCACGGCACGTACGAGGGCGCGTTCAAGGCGCTGGACGCGGGGTTCAGCTCCGTGATGTTCGACGGGTCGCACCTGCCGTTCGAAGAGAACCTGGAAAAATCCAGGAAGGTGTTGGAGCACGCGGCCAAGTTCGACGCTTCCGTGGAACTGGAAACGGGCACGATCGGCGGGGAGGAAGACGGCGTCATGGGCCAAGGCGAGCTGGCCGACCCCAAGGAGTGCGAGCGGCTGATCGCCCTTGGCGGCGTGACGATGCTCGCGGCGGGCTTTGGCAACATCCACGGCATCTACCCCGACAACTGGAAGGGGCTGGACTTCGAATGTTTGGCCAAGATCCACGCGGCGGCGAAGACGCCGCTGGTGCTGCACGGCGGCTCGGGGATCCCCGACGCCCAAGTCGAAAGGGCCATAAGCCTTGGCGTCAGCAAGATCAACGTCAACACCGAATGCCAATTGGCGTTCGCGCGGGCGACGCGCGAGTACGTGAAGGCCGACAAAGACATCGATTACGCGAAGAAAGGCTACGATCCGCGCAAATTGCTCAAACCCGGCTGCGAGGCGATCAAAAAGACCTGCGTGGACAAATTCACGCTGTTCAAATCGTTGGGCAAGGCATGCTAGCCGCGGGGATCGTTGGGTTGCCCAACGTGGGCAAGTCAACGCTGTTCAACGCGATCACCAACTCGCGGGTCGAGGCGGCCAACTACCCGTTCGCGACGATCGAGCCCAACGTGGGCATCGTCGAGGTCAGGGACGCGCGGCTCAAGGCGCTTGGCGACCTCATCGATCCCGAGAAACTGACGTACGCCACCTTCAAGTTCGTCGACATCGCGGGGCTGGTCAAGGGCGCGTCCAAGGGCGAGGGGCTGGGCAACAAGTTTTTGGCCAACATCCGCGAGGTGGACTGCGTGTGCCACGTGGTGCGCTGTTTCGACGCGCAGAACGTGACCCACGTCGCCGACAGGGTGGATCCCGTCGCGGACGCGGAGACGATCGATTTCGAGTTGATCGCCGCGGACGACGAGACGATCGCGAACCGGATCGCCAAAATCGCGCGCAAGGCGCAATCGGGCGACAGGGACGCCGCGGAGGAACTCAAGTTTTGCGAGGCGGTCAGGGCCGCGCTGAACGGGGGGCGGTTCGCCAGCGCGGCGATCGCGACCCCGAGGCACAGGGCGCTTGCGAAAACGTACGGGCTTTTGACCGCCAAGCCGACGATTTACGTCGCGAACGTGGCCGAGGCCGCGATCGCCCGGCCCGAGGCGTCGGCGCATTTCGTCGCGCTGAAAAACCATCTGCTGCGCCAAGACCCGGGCGCGACGATCGTCCCGATCAGCGCGAAAATCGAATCCGAGCTGAGCGAGCTTTCGCTTGCGGAACGCAACGAGATGGCCGCCGCGCTCGGCATGGGCGCCCGGTCGGGCCTGGACACAATAACGCAAGCCGCCTACTCGATCCTGGGCCAATCGACGTTTTTCACGTTCGGCAAGAAGGAAACCCGCGCGTGGACGTTCGCGAGGGGTTGGAAGGCGCCCCAATGCGCGGGGATCATCCATTCGGACTTCGAGCGCGGCTTCATCAAGGCCGAGGTGATCGCCGCCAGCGACCTGCTCGAATGCGGGTCCGAGGCGAAGGCAAGGGAAGCGGGCAAACTCAGGCTCGAGGGGAAGGATTACGTGATGCAGGACGGGGACGTTTGCAATTTCAAGTTCAACGTTTAGGGGGAAAACCATGGCGAAGCAAAACGCGTTCATCAACCAAACCGGGTGGATCGAGGTGATCTGCGGGCCGATGTTCGCGGGCAAATCCGAGGAATTGCTGCGGCGCATCAACCGAATGTCGTTCGCGAACATCAAGTGCCTGTTGTTCAAGCCGCAGATCGACACGCGCGCCAAGGACGTCAAGTCGCGCGACGGCCGGCAGGCCGAGGCGATCCCGATCAAGGACCCGTACGAGCTTTACGCCTACGTGCAAAAGGAGCGCCCGGACCTGGTCGCGATCGACGAGGTGCAGTTTTTCGGCGACGAGATAATCGAGATCGTGCAGACGTTCGCGGACAACGGCATCAACGTGCTGGTCGCGGGGCTGGACCGCGATTTCCGGGGCGAGCCGTTCGGCTCGATCCCGGCCCTATTGACGATCGCCGAGAAAATCACGAAGCTGACCGCGATCTGCACCGAGTGCGGCGCGGAGGCGTCGCGTACCCAGCGTTTGATCGACGGCAAGCCCGCGCCCTACCAGTCCCAGTTGATCTTGATCGGCAACCAGGAGTCGTACACGGCCAGGTGCAGGCACCACCACAGCGTGCCCAACCGGCCGATCAAGCCGCAGACGATCGAGTTCAAGAACCACATCAAGAAAGCCAAGAAGGCCAACGAGGCCAACCTTAACTAACCTCGTCCGCGAGCCACCGGTCCCCGTCCCACTTTTTGAGCCCGTTCAGGTTCGACAGGATTGCCTTCACGTAAAGGCGCGGCACGTCCGCGTTTTTGTCCAGGCGGTACAGGCCCCTGCAGCCGACCGCGTCCTCGATCTCGTTCAGGACGAACCCGCCTTCGCCGTCCAAAAAGAAATCCAGGCCGTAATAGCCCGGCGGCAGCAGGGCGATTATCCTTTTCGCCGCCCGCCTTTGTTTGCCGGTCAGCCGGTGTTTTTTGACGTCGCCGCCGACCGTCAGGTTCGCGCGGAACTCGCCTTCGCCCCTGGCGCCGCGCGCCACCGCGGCGAAGATTTTCTTGAACATGACGTAAACGCGCACGTCCACGTTCCCGCCCGGGAAATAGTCCTGCACGACGTACGCCCGGGTCCCCGCGTCTATTTTGTCCAGCTCGGCCCGGTCGCTTATTTTGCGCACGCCCTTGCCCCCGTGCCCGCCGATCGGCTTGACCACGCACGGGAAAACGGTCTGTTCCGCGGGTTTGAGGATCTTGGTCTCCAACGCCTTGATCCCGTTGAACCTGGCCCATTTGTACGTTTCGAGCTTGTCGTTGGCCATCTGGCAGAAATTCGGGTCGTTGACGACGAACCCGCTGTATTTTTTGCCCAAAAAGTGGACGGAGCGCGAACGGTTGACCACCAATTGGATCCCGGACAGGTCCACGGCGCCTTTGGCGCGGACGTCCACGGCCACGACCCTCGGGAAACACCCCGCGTCCCTGAATTCCTTCGCGATCGCCTCCGCGAACGCCTCGTTCTCCTTTAAATCGGGTTTGTCGTAGACGATCGCCACGGCGAGCCCGGAAACGGTTTTATTTCTGCGCATGGTAAGTTTTGTCCCTCATGACCGCCTTGACCAGATCGATCGCGAGGTTCCTTTCGAAGATTTTGGAGATGTTCGCCAGCTGGGCGTTGGAATTCGCCTCGCAGAACACCGGTTGCTTCCTTTCGTCGTAAACGAAGTCCAACCCGCCGTAAAACAACCCCAGCCTTTTCACGATCGCGCCCACTTCCCTTTGCAGCCTCGCGTCCGGCTCGGCCGGCACCGCGTGGGCGTTTTGGCTCAGGTTGGACCGAAAGTCGTAAAGGTTGATCTGCTTCAGGCACGCTACGATCCTTTGGCCGACCACCAACGCCCTGAGGCTTTGGCCCCGGTAGGTCCCGAAAAATTCCTGGACGACGAGTTGCGCGTGGTTCAGCTGCCTCAGCTTCTCGTTCAGCTGCGCCAGGTCCTTGACGAGATACACCTGTTTGCCGAAAGAGCCGTGCGTCTCCTTGACGATTAGCGGGAAATCGAACTGGCGCCGGATCGTCTCGGCGAAGTTCGCTTTCTCGGCCGGATCGCATTTCAGCCCGAACGTCATCGGCCCGATCAACGTCTTGGGCTGCCTGATTTTCGTTTCCATCAGGCTGACGTGCGTCAGCGCCTTGCTGTCGCACGTCTGGATCGACTCGGGGCTGTTGTACAGCCAATACCCGGCGTTTCGCAGATACAGCCCCAACGCCGCGTTCTTTTCCAAAAACAGAATCTTGCGCGCGCCCAGTTCGGGCGGCTTCGCTCCGATCGTCGCGGCCACCGCGTTGCTTGGAACCAGCCGCAATTCCAGGCGCAACGCGTCGCACGCGCCCTTGAGCAAGGCGAGCTGCTCGTTTTTCTTGTCTTGGTTGACGTACGGGTTATATACGGCGACGAAGCGGTTTTTCATTTTGGATCTTTGCCAGGTTGATCAGGTTTCGCAGCAGCATGATTATGGTCAGCGGGCCGATCCCCCCGGGAACCGGGGTGCCGTACCTGGCCCTTTTCCCGGCGACCGCGAAATCGATGTCGCCCACGACCTTCCTGCTTCCGGGCACGCGGTTGATGCCGACGTCGAAGAAGACGCACCCCTTTTTCAGCGACGAGCTGTCGATCGCGCCCGGGTTGCCGACCGCGGCGACCAAAACGTCCGCCTGCGCGACGCGCTCGGCGATTTTTTTGCTCGTTTTGTCCAGGGCGACCACCTCGTGGGTCTTTTTGTACCATTCGACGATCGGCCGCCCGCCCGCCCTGCCTTTGCCCACGACCACGATTCGCTTGCCGTCCAAATCGATCCGGTATTTTTTGGCGAACGCCTGGATCGCGCCGACCAAACACGGGACGATCGCGTCGCCGCCCTTCGTTTTCAGGCGCAGCGTCCTTTTGTTGAACGCGTCGACGTCCTTGAGCGGGTCGATCGCTCTTAGCACGGCTTCGACGTCCATCCGCTTCGGCAGGGGCAACTGGACCAAGACGCCATTGACGCCCGGATCGGCGTTGAGCTCGCGCACCAAACCGGTTATCTCGCCTTGTTTGGCGGTTTCGGGGAACCTGAACAGCCTCGTCTCGATCCCCAATTGCCCGCAGACGGTCATTTTCCGTTTGACGTAAATCGAGCTGGCGGCGTCGTCGCCGACCTGGATTATGCCTAACGCGATTCTCAGGTTTTTCGCTTCCGCCGCCAGCTTTTTTTGCAGTTCCCCGGCCAGTTTGACCCCGTCCAACTTAATCATGCGCCGCCGCCTTCGTCCTTGGTTGAAATACGGATAATATTTTATTAATTAAAAACGAAACGGCGGCAAAAAAAAGCGCTTTCCGATATTGAAATGATATGTTTTTAATATTGTTGTTTTTTTAAAAATATTTGTTTTATACTTATTATCCACTAAATTATCCACAAATTGTGGAAAACTCCGACACCGGTGAACCAAATGCAACATCCATACCCGACCGAGACAATCGATTCGCTGAACGAGGATATCAAGCGTTTCGCCAATATCTTTCCCATCGAACCGACCTTCAACAAGTCGTTGAGCGGCATTTCCCGGTTGGTGATGTTGGACCGGTACGCGCAAAAGGACAAACTGCTCCAGACCCTGAAGGTCGGCGACCTCGTGATCGTTTTGATCAGCGAGGACCAGTTCTTTTCCGCGCACGGGATCGGCAACGTCCTGGAGATTTACGAAAACGAGGTGAGGATCCAGCTCGAGGAGCAGGAATGGGGCAAAATCCCCGCTTCCGAGGCCGGCGAGGACGCGAAGAAGGGGATAATCGTCCGCCGGAAGGACAAGATCGAAAAGCCGCTTGAGCTTTTCTACGAGCAAATCGCCCACCGGGTCGCGAAGGCGCTGGCGAAAGTCGAAAGGAAACGCTCGAAGCGCAAGGAGTACGAACGAAAGTTCTATTACGAGATCTCCAGCCAGAACTTCGTGCCCGCGGGCCGCGTCCTGTTTGGCGCGGGCAGCTCGTCGGAAGTGACGTATTTCAACTGTTTCGTGATGCCAAACCCCGCCGACTCCAGGGCGGGGTTGGCGCGCCACAGGGAAAAGGTGATGGAGATCATGAGCCGCGGGGGCGGGGTGGGCACCAACGGGTCGAGCCTGCGCCCCAAAAACACCGTGGCGCTGACGGTGGGCGGGCACTCCTCGGGGGCGGTTTCGTGGCTTAACGACCTGAGCCAGCTGACCCATTTGGTCGAGCAAGGCGGATCGCGCCGCGGCGCGCAGATGATCATGATGAACGACTGGCACCCCGACATCATCGAGTTCATCATTTCCAAAATGCAGAACGCGAACATCCTGCGCTGACTTTTGGAAAACATGAAAGACAAATGGATCGTCGAGTACGCCAAGCAAAAGCTCAATTTCGTGCCGCTTTCGATCGCCGAGACCGAGACGCACCAGACGATCGTCGCCAACAAGGACGCGGTCTCCGTAGCTACTTACGAGACTTCCCTGCGGCTGCTCAACGAGGGCGGGCGCTGGGAGGTCAAGAACAACCAGTTTTTGACCGGCGCCAACATCTCGGTGGCCATTTCCGACGACTTCATGCAGGCGGTCAAGAACAAGGCGAAATGGCAACTGCGCTTCCCCGACATCCGCGCGATGACGCCGAAACAGAAGGATTATTACGACAAGCATTGGCACGAGACCGCGGACGTGCGCCAATGGGAGAAAGACGGCTTCCCGGTCAAGGTCTATTACGAAATGGAAGCGGTAGACCTTTGGGACCTCATCAACTTCTGCGCCACGTACTCGGCCGAACCGGGGGTGTTTTTCATGGACACCGCCCAAAAGATGACCAACGCCCAGGCGTACGGGCAGCGGATCGTCTGCACCAACCCGTGCGGCGAGCAGCCGCTGGCGCCGTATTCGGTGTGCAACCTGTCCGCCATCAACCTGTCGCGGTTCGTTGACAAGGCGACGGGCGAGCTGAAGCGGAAGGAACTGATCGAGACCGTGCGGACCGCGGTGCGGATGCAGGACAACATCATCGACGCGACGCCGTATTTCTTGGAGGAGAACAGGAAGCAGGCGCTGGGCGAGCGCCGCGTCGGGCTGGGCATCATGGGGTTGCACGACATGCTCATTTGGTCGGGCAAGCGGTACGGCTCGAAGGAAGGCAACGCGTTCGTGGACCTTGTCATGTCGATCGTAGCGGAAACCGCGTACCGCGCCTCGATCGACTTGGCGGCGGAGAAAAAACCGTTCCCGTTCCTGAAAAAGAAGATGTTCAAGAGGTTCGCGGAAATGCCGTTCGTGAAGCAGCTGCCGTCCGACATCCCCGAGAACATCGCGCGCAAAGGCATCCGCAACTCGCATTTGCTGACGATCGCCCCGACCGGGTCGACGGGCACGATGGTGGGCGTGTCCACGGGGCTGGAACCGTATTTCGCGTTCGAATACTACCGTTCGGGCCGCTTGGGCCAGTT
>CAZPGT010000023.1:0-10219 GCA_964586345.1 uncultured Mycoplasmatales bacterium
TGTCCAAAAAGCGCACAAAAAATAAATTTTAGGCAATCAACCGCGTTTTATAATATACAATTATCACTGTTACTTCAAGAGTGCTAATTTCACGTCTCACGGATCGAACGAAAACGAACATGGCGAAACAAAAGCGCGACTATTACGAGATCTTGGGCGTAAGCCGCGACGCGACGCAGCCCGAGATCCAAAAGGCGTTCCGCAGGCTGGCGATGCAATACCACCCCGACCGCAACAAGGATCCGGGCGCGGAGGACAAATTCAAGGAAATCAACGAGGCCTACGAGGTGCTCAACGACGACCAGAAGCGCCGCCTGTACGATTTGCACGGGCACGACGGCTTGAACGCGCAGGGTTTCCACCAGGAAGGGTTCAACCCGTTCGACATCTTCAACAGCGTTTTCGGCGACGCGTTCAGCTTCGGCGTTGACGACGACTTCGGCGGGCCGTTCGGCTCGTTTTTCACCAACGCCCGGACCGCGCAGCAGGACCACATCGAGCTCAACCTGCTCATCGACGTCAAGATCGGTTTCATCGAGGCCGCCAAGGGCGCGATCAAGGACGTGGAATACCCGCGCAACAAGACGTGCGGCCGCTGCGACGGCAGCGGCGCCGAGCCGGGGCCGGGCAACGTCGTTCCGTGCTCGGCGTGCGACGGGAAGGGATCGGTCATCAAAAACCAGAAAACCCCGTTCGGCATCTTCCAGACGCAGCGCACGTGCTCCGCGTGCCGCGGCCAGGGCGAGGTGATCCACAAAAAATGCTCCGCGTGCCGCGGCCGCCGGGTCGTGGAGGAGACGACCAGGCGCAAAATCCAGATCGATCCGGGCACGTTCGACCAGGACGTGGTCGTCATCAAGAACGAGGGCAACGTGTTCGCGAACCAGGTTGGCGACCTGTACGTGCGGATTGCGGTGAAGCCCAGCATGATCTTCGAGCGGAACAAAAACGACGTCGTGGTCCGCCCGCTCGTGGACCCGATCCTGGCGATCGTCGGGGGGAAAATAACCGTGCCCACCCTGGACGGCAACAAGGAAATCATCCTGAAGCCGGGGACCGCGAACGGCGAAAGGATCACGATCGCGGGCGGGGGGATCAAGAGCGCGGAGCGGGGGCTTTTCAAAAGCGCCCGCCACCACGGCGACCTGATCGTGATCGTCACTTACGCCAAGCCGAACCACTATTCCAAGCACGATTAGAAGAGATTGAGCGAGCTGATCCAAGAAAACGGCCACGTCAGCGCGTACGTCAAGCAGGCCGAGAAAGAGTTCGAGGCGTAGATCCGATGGCTTTCGAATGGTGGACGGTGCCCGTGATCGTGCTCATCGTCCTGGGGTTGGTGCTTTTGGTCTACATGATCGTCGCGTTCAGGCGGATGGGCATTTCGGCCAAGAAGCTGGACTACCTCATCGAGGATTTGTCCTACAAGTCAGAGAAGATGGCGCCCGTGGTCGACTCGCTGGTCAAGCTGCTCGGCTACGCGGATTTGCTGGACGACGCGATGAAGACCAAGGGCATCAAGATCCTCAACGGCTTCTTGGAGGACAAGGAGGATCTGACCAAGGTGATCGAGCAGTTGCGCGAACTGCTGATCGCCCGCGACCGGCGCGACAAACCCAAGGCGCTGCCCCCGTCCGCGTAGGAAAACCCGCCAGCCATGCAGTTCAAGCGGAAGTATTTCATCACCACCCCGATTTTCTACCCATCGGGCGACCCCCACGTCGGGCACGCGTTCACCGCGGTCCTGGGGGATTTCCTGAAACGTTTCTACGCGCAGCGCGGCGCGGACGTGTTCTATCTGACCGGCACCGACGAGCACGGCAAGAAAATCAGCGAGAAGGCGCGCGCGGCGGGCGTGTCGCCCCAACAGTTCGTCGACGCGAACGCGAAGAAATTCGCCGATCTGTTCGCCGCGCTGCGGGTCGGCAACGATCGGTTCGTGCGCACGACCGAGCCCAACCACAAACTGGCCGTGCAAAAGGTTTTCGCCCAGCTCCAGTCCCGCGGCCAAATCTACAAAGGGGTGTGGGAAGGCCTGTACTGCGTGGAGTGCGAGGAAAACTACGCCGCGGCCCAGGCGACGAAAAACGAAAGCGGCGAGCCGTGCTGCAAAATCGGGCACAGGCTGATCGAGGCGAAGGAAAACTCGTATTTCGTCAAGTTCAGCGCCTACGCGCCGTGGATCAAAAAGCAGTTGGAGGCCAACGCGCTTGGGATCTATCCCGCGTCCCGAACGAACGAGTTGGTCAACAATTTCCTGAACGCGGGGCTCAAAGACCTGTCGATCAGCCGCGAGTCGGTTTCGTGGGGCGTGCAGGTGCCAAACGACCCCAAGAGCACGATCTACGTCTGGATCGACGCGCTTTTCAATTACGTCAGCGCGCTGGACTTTTCGCGCGCGGACGACGCGCTTTTCAAAAAATACTGGGACGACGACGCCTGCTGGAAGATCCATCTGATTTCCAAGGACATCGCCCGGTTCCATTGCATCTATTGGCCGATCCTGCTCGAGATGCTGGGCATGAAGCTGCCCTCCGAGGTGATCGCGCACGGATGGATCGTCGACGAGAAGGGCGGCAAGATGTCCAAGTCGCTTGGCAACGTCGTCGACCCGACCGAATGGATCGGCAAATACGGCGCGGACGCGGTGCGCTATTACTTCCTGAAGGATTTCGCGCTCGACCAGGACAACCGGTGCGGCCACGGCCTTTTCGCGTCCACGTACAACGCGGATCTGGCCAACAACCTGGGCAACCTGGTCTCGCGCACGATCGGGATGCTGAAAAAATACCAGGGCGGGGTGATCCAGCCCCACGCCAAATTCACCAGGCGGCAGCTGGAGATCGCCGACAAGATCAAGGCGTTGCCCGACGCGTGGGACGAGGCGGTGGCCTCACGCCGCCTCAGGGTGGGGTTCGACGCGTGCCTGGGCTTGGTTTTCGACGTCAACAAGCTCATCGAGGACACGAAGCCGTGGGAACTGCACAAAGCCGGCAAAGCCGACGAGATCGCCAACCTGCTTTTCCTCGCCTCCGCCGCGATCCGCGCCGCGTTCGTGCTGTTGCGCCCGGTTTTGGTCACCAAGTCCGAAGAAGCCTTCGCGCAGATGAATTTCGGCCCGGAAATCACCGGCCTGGACAGCCTGAACGCGATCGAATCGATCAACGGGATCCGCGTCGGCGAGCCCAAGCCGCTGTTCGAGCGCATCGCGTAACGGGCGGGGCGTCTTTTCGGCCGCCCGGGCCCGAAATTGAATGCGTTAATTTTTGATTCGCAAATTATAATAATGGTTAGTGATTGGGGCCGGTTCCCTCGGCCCGCGGCTCATTTCGGAATTTCCGCAAATCATCAGCCTGAAGGGATTTCGCCAGACAATGGATGACAAATTTTTCGGATCGGCGTCGGACGTCGGGATCGTGCGCAAGGAGAACCAGGACGCCGTGTTCGTGGGCGAAAACCCGGCGGGCAACCTGGTCGCGATCGTGTGCGACGGCCTTGGCGGGTACAAGGGCGGGGCGATCGCGTCGAAAATCGTGTGCGACCTTTTCAGGGACCGGTTTGTCGAGACCGATTTCACGGGGCAGACGAAGAAATTCGTCGAGGAATGGTTTTCGAAAACGTGCCTCAGCGCCAAAAGGCTGATCCGCAACTACGTCGTGCAGAACGACAACGACGAGGGCTTGGCGCAGATGGCGACGACGATCGTCCTGACGCTGGTCGCCAACGGCAAGATTTACACGTTCTGGGTCGGGGACTCGCGCGCTTATTTGGTCAACACCGACCACGAGACGTGGCAAATCACGCTGGACCACAACCTGTACAACATGCTGAAAATGGCCAACGCGACGGAACTGACGTTCAAAAAGCACGCGAACGAGCTGCTAGCGCTGACCAACATCATCTCCAAGGACCTGGACGGCGAGCAGACTTACGGGGTGTCCATCCACGAGCCAAAGCCGAACGAGAAATACCTGCTGCTTTCCTCGGACGGGTTTTACAACTTCGTCAGGTCCGAGGACTATTTCGGGCAGATCGACCAGTTCGAGCGCGACATGGACAAAGCGTCCAAGCACCTCATCAACCTGGCGATGAACAACATGAGCAACGACAACGTTTCCGTCGCGCTGGTCAACCTAGCAAAGGTGCTGCATGGCAAATAAGCCCAAGGTCGACTTGCTGTTCCCGAACGACGTCATTTTGGGCAAATACAAAATCATCAAGGCCATCTCCAAGGGCGGGATGGACTCTTACATCTATTCGGGGATCAACCTGTCGCTGAACACGAACCTGTCCACGGACGCGGAGCTGGCGAAGGTGGTCGTGAAGGTCGTGCAGCGCATCCCTTCCATGAAAGACCACAACTGGACGAAGTTTCTGGAGGAACTGGTCACCGCCAGCCGGGTGCAGCACGTCAACCTGGTCCAGACGTACGACGTGGTCGAGCAGCTTTTGGAGGTCAACCGGAACAACCGGACCGTGGTGCTAGAGAACGTCGCGGTCATCGTGATGGAAAACGTCAGCGGCCCGTCGCTACGCCAGTTGCTGAACAGCAAGGGCTACCTGAGCGTCGACGAGGCGATGTATTACTTCAAAAAAATCGTCCTGGGCACGCGGCGGCTGCACACCTATTCGCACATGATCATCCACCGCGACCTGAAGCCCGAGAACATCCTTCTGTCCAAAGACTTGCGCGAGATCAAGATTTTGGACTTCGGGATTTCCTCGTCGGTCATCGTCCAGGATCTCAATTTCAAGGCGATCACGGACGAGCAATCGCTGTTCGGGACCGTCGAGTACATGTCCCCCGACAACCTGGACGTCGAGCACGATCCGGTCAGCGGCAAGAAAATCCGCAAGGCGCCAACGCCGCAGCTGGACTTCTATTCGCTGGGCGTGATCCTGTTCGAGATGCTGACGGGCGAAAAGCCGTTCGCGAAGGACCCCAAGGACGACAAGGCGACGATCAAGAAGGCGCGCTCGTACGACATCCCGGTCATGCAGGGCATCCGCTACGACATCCCCAACAGCATCGAGAACATCGTGTTCCGCTGCATCGCCTCCAAGCGCGAGGACCTGCACCTGCGCTACGCCAACTGCGACGAATTGCTCAAGGACGTCAAAGAATACGCGGAACCCAACCGCCTGAACGAACCGTTGCTCAAGCCCGTGACCTCCCGGATTCTGGAGCGCGAGGACAGTTTCAACCCCGAATTCAGCAAAAGCAAGGAATCGATCATCTACGGCAAAAGGCTTTTCGCGGGGCTAAGCTCGCTTTTTGGCGTCTTCTTGGCGATCACGATCGTTTTGGCGATCATCCTTTTCGCGCGTTAGGGCCTCGATGGAAGCGATCGTCGTCCAGATCACCGCCAACCAGATCACGGTGCAGCGCGGAAACGCCAGGCACCGGGTCTTCGCGCCCGGGAAATGGAAAGCCCAGAACGTCGTGCTCCGCCCCGGCGACAGGGTTTTGCTAGCGAGCGCGGGCGACGGGTACCAAATCGCGCGGCTTCGCGAACGCAAAAACGTACTGGAAAGGCCAAAAATCGCGAACGTCGACAACCTAATCGTCGTCCAATCGCGCTCGCGGCCCGACATGAATTGGGCGCAGCTGCTCAAGACGATCGCCTTTTACGAGTCCGCGCTGGGCATCGTCCCGACGGTCGCGATCACCAAACTTGACCTGGAGCCGCTGGACGAGACCGACGCGTCGCGGCTGGCGGACCTGCGAAGGCAGAGCTACCCGATCGTCCCCGTGCCCGGGCCGCTGGACGCGTTGCGGGAGGCGCTGAAAGACAAGGTCTCGGTGTTCGTCGGGCCCAGCGGGGCGGGCAAGTCGACGCTCATCAACGCCCTGGATCCCGGCCTGAACGCGAAAACCGGCGCGGTCTCGGAACGGTTGGGACGGGGAAAAAACACCACGACCCAAACCAGGCTGCTAAGTTTCGCGGGCGGGTTTCTGGCGGACACGCCGGGATACTCGCGCTTCCAAACCCCGCTGCCCCCGAGCGAGCTGAGCGCCGCGTTCCACGCGTACAGCGCGCTGAAGCCGCGCTGCAGGTTCTTCGATTGCTTGCACCTAGGCGAGTCGGGCTGCGCGGTGGCCGAGGCGGTCACCGGGGGCGTTTTGCCCGAGTGGCAGCACGAAATTTACCGCCGCCTGCAAAATGAATGGAAAAAATAGCATTTTCAATTTAACATTATATGTAAAACGCAAACGACGGGGTTTTATTCGGAAATGGCAGTGAAATTGGACGCGCGGCTCGTGGGCGCGGCAGACAGCAAGACGATCAAGGGATCTTACCGCGACAGGATCGCCAAAATCCACGACAGCATCGTGAGCAAAACGTGCTTGGGCAGCGAGATGCTCGGGTGGTTCGATTACCCCGCGGGCGATCTCGAACCGATGCTCGAGAGGGTCAAGGCCTTGGCGGACGCGTGGAAGCGGCTGGGGATCGAATGCGTCGCCATCGCGGGCATCGGGGGCTCTTACACCGGGATCAAGGCGATTTTGGACTTCGTCCGACCCAAGGCTGATTCGCCCGTGGAATTCGTTTACTTCAACTCGCTGTCCGCGAACAACCTCGATTTGCTGGACGGGCTGCGGAAAAAGAACTGGGCGCTCATCGTCATCAGCAAATCGGGCACCACGCTGGAAACCTCGATCAACTTCCGCATCCTGCGCGAGGCCCTGGCGAAAAAATACAAGGCCAAGCACCGCGAGCGCGTCATCGCGATCACCGATCCGCGCAAAGGCGTCTTGAAGGAGCTGTCCGACAGGCACGGATACGCCACGCTGCCCATTTACCCAGACATCGGCGGCCGCTTCTCGACGATCACGCCGGTCGGGCTGCTGCCCGCCGCGCTGGCGAACGTCGACGTCAGGCAAATCATCGAGGGCGCGCGGCGCGCCAAAAAGGATTTGGCGACCCCCGATCTCGCCAAAAACACCGCGTACCTTTACGCCGCGTACCGCCACTTCCTTTACATCGAGGCCAAATACGACATCGAGAACGTGATGGTCTACGAGCAGAACCTCGAATACCTGTGCGTCCAGCACCGCCAGCTGTTCGGCGAATCCGAGG
Organism: uncultured Mycoplasmatales bacterium; assembly: GCA_964586345.1. Lineage (GTDB taxonomy): Bacteria > Bacillota_I > Bacilli_A > Mycoplasmatales > Mycoplasmoidaceae > Mycoplasmoides. The sequence continues at coordinate 7,083 of CAZPGT010000023.1, forward strand.
GCAAGAACCGCAATTCGCTGTACCCGACCTATTCGGTCTGCACGACCGACCTGCATTCGATGGGCCAACTGTTCCAAGAAGGCCGGCAGATTTTCTTCGAGACGGTGTTCAAGGTCGCGCGGCCGTTCGCGGACGCGAAACTAAAAAAGTCGCCGTTCGAAAACGACGACGGGCTGGACTACCTGGAAAACAGCACGCTGAGCGGCATCAACGGCTTGGTGTGCGAGGCGGTCAACCAGGCGCACCACGACGCGGGGGTGAACATCCTGCAGCTGACCCTGGACGACATGTCCGCGTTCACGTTCGGTTACGTGTACTATTGGCTGTCGATCGCCACGACGGCGTCAGCGCTGCTTTTGGGGCACAACCCGTTCAACCAGCCCGGCGTGCAGGCTTACAAGGCGCTGATGTTCAAGATGCTGGGGAAAAAGTAACGGCGATGCATCCCAACCCGCGCGGCCAAAAGGTTTTGTCGTTTTCGGTGCTGCCGCTGCTGGACGCGTTCGATCTCGACTACCTGAGGCAGCTGAAGTCGCTTGGGCTCACCCACGTCCATTACGACGTCATGGACGAATTCACCGGCCCCGGGACAAGGGGCTTCGACGCGTCGCGCCTGAACGATTTGCGCCTTTTGGGCTTCCGCGTCAACGTCCATTTCATGGTCAACAGGATCTCGGCCAAGCTGGTCGAGTTCGTCGAGCACCCGTTCGAGGGCCTCAGCTTCCACGTCGAGGCGCTCAAAGACCCGCGCGAAGGCGAGGCGTACCTGAGATACGCCAAAAACAACGGACGCCGGGCGGGCGTCGCGTTCAAGTTCGACACGGATTTTGCCGCGTACGTGGACTTGCTGCGCCTGGCCGACTACGTGACGCTGATGTCCGTCGTCCCGGGCAAGGGCGGGCAGGCTTACAACCCGATCGTGGAGCAAAACGCGAAAGACCTGCAGCAAATCTGCATGGACAACGGCATCGCGTTCCCCGAAATAGAGTTCGACGGCGGGATCACCGCCGCCGAGATAAGGAAACTTTGGGCCGTGGGGAACAAGTTCGTCTCCGGCTCGTGGTTCCACAAACTCAGCGCCGCGGACAAGCGCGAGCTGATCAGGCTAATTTCCACCAACAACCTGTGGAAGCCGTTCTAGCTATTCGCCAAGCAACGCCACGATTTTGTTCACGCCGTCCTCGGCGGCCGCGGGCCCGGACATCAGGCCGACGCCCACCGTGCCGATCACGGTCACGCCCGAAAAGCGCAACAGCTCGGCGCCGAGTTTGCGCACGGTTTCGCCGCCGGTCGGGCCGGGCGACACGCACGCGATCACCATTTTTTTGTTTTTGAGCCACATGTGGTCCGGGTACGACGGGCTGCGGCTCATCCAGTCGAAAACGTTCTTGAGGAAGCTTGGGTAGTACCCGTTGTGCTCGGGCGTGAACAGCACGATCGTGTCGTGCGCCGCGACGATCGCCTCGATTTTTTTGATCGGTTCGGGGATCCCGTTTCGCTCCAGGTCCTCGCTGAACATGGGGATCGGTTCGAAATCTCTCAAAAACACCAATTCGAACTCGCCCCGCTTCTGCAACTGCCTAGCGACCGCCAGGTTGATCGACTTGCTTGAGTTGCTGCCGACCAAAATCAATTTCTTAGCCATTTTTTTCCGTCTCTTTTGTTTTTGATTTCGGTATACATTCTATCCGAATAAATTTTTTTGTCTTTGCTTTTGCTTGCGTTTATAATAATTTTCAATTCGTTTCACGGGGTGGATCGTTCATGGCGAAGCTAACGCGACGGTGGGAAACCCGCCCGGTGCGGGTGAAAAACCTGCAGATCGGCGGGCAAAACAAGATTTTGCTGCAGTCGATGACGATCGCCAAGACCAAAAACGTCAAGGCGTGCCTGAAAGAGATAAACGCCCTGTGCAAGGAGGGCGCGGAACTGGTCCGCGTCGCGGTGTTCGACGACGCGGACGCCAAGGCGCTGCGCGAAGTGGTCAAGCTGGCGCCCTGCCCGATCATCGCGGACATCCACTTCAACCCGCACTACGCGATCGCCGCGCTGCGGGCGGGGATCGCGAAGGTGCGGCTGAACCCGGGCAACATCACGGACAAGAAGATGCTGCTCAAAATCGTCGCGCTGGCGAACGAGAAGAACGTCCCGATCCGCGTCGGGGTCAACTCGGGCAGCCTGCCGATCGATTTGATGAACAAGTACGGCGTGACCGCCAAGGCGATGATCCTTGGCGCCAAGCGGTTCGTGAGGATGTTCAACGACGCGGGGTTCGAAAACATCGTGGTGTCGCTCAAGACGTCCACGCCGCTGCTTTCCATGGAAGCGTACGAAATGGGCGCGCGGACGTTCAAGTACCCGATGCACCTTGGGATCACCGAGGCGGGGACGATCCTGAACGGGACGATCAAGTCGGTCGCGGGGCTGACGCCGCTGATCCTCAAGGGCATCGGGGACACGATGCGCATCTCCCTGGCGACCGACCCGGTCGAGGAGATCAAGGTCGGGAAGCGGTTGCTGAACGCTTTGGGCCTTTACGACAACCTGGTGAACGTGATCGCGTGCCCGACGTGCGGGCGGCTGAACTTCGACATGTTCCCGGTGGTCGACGAAATCGAGAATTACGTGAAGGAAATGAATTTCCCGCTCAAAGTCTCCATCCTGGGATGCACCGTCAACGGCCCGGGCGAGGCGAAGGAGGCGGACATCGGCATCGCCGGCGGCGCGGGGAAGGGGATCATCTTCAAAAAGGGAGTCGTCTTCAAATCCGTCAAGGAAAGCGAGCTGGTGCCCGAGCTCAAAAAGCTGATCGACGAGGAATATGCCAAATACCGCCGGCAAAAAAGCAAATAAGCGGCAAGGGCCGCTGGACTGGGATCTCGAGGCGCTTTTGGGGGGCGAGACGCTAAGCCAACTTTACGGGCGGTGGGCCCGGGCGCAACGGAAACTGGCCGCGCTCTACGGCGGGGGCAAGTGCTACGCGCAAATCGATCGCTTCGGGAAGTATCTGGACAAAAGTTTGGAAGTCACCCGGCTGTCGAACCGGATCTGGAATTACGTCACGAACAGGCTGAACGAGAACGTGCTGGACCAATCGATGCGCTCGTGGGAGCAGAAGCTGACCGCGGCGTCGCAAG
>CAZPGT010000024.1:0-10114 GCA_964586345.1 uncultured Mycoplasmatales bacterium
ATTCGAACCGGCACGGCGTTTCTGCCCCAGGATTTTAAGTCCTGTACGTCTACCCTTCCGTCACTCGGGCGTTGGTGATCCGCCCGAGGCTCGAACTCGGGACCCTTTGATTAAAAGTCAAATGCTCTACCACTGAGCTAGCGGATCGGAAAGCGGCGGGGCGGGGGCACGCCCGCCCCGCCGCGGCTTTAATGGCTGGGATGGATGGGATCGAACCATCGCATGATAGAGTCAAAGTCTATTGCCTTACCGCTTGGCTACATCCCAATAAAAATGGTGGGCAGGGACGGATTCGAACCGCCGAAACCGGATGGTGTCTGATTTACAGTCAGAAGCGTTTGGCCACTTCGCTACCTACCCGTGGTTTTTTCGCAAATTAACCGTTCTTGATTTTCTTGATCGTCACGTTATAGGGGAACTCGATGCCGCGGATCTCGCACACGTCGCCTTCCTTCTTGCCGATGATCGCTTTGGCCAGCGGCGACTCGTTGGAAATCTTGTTCTGGGACGGGTCGGCCTCGATCGCCCCGACGATCTCGTATTGGTACTTTTGCTGATCCTCGTGGTCCAGGATCTGCACGACCGTGCCGATGCGCACGGTCGCGTGCTGCGACCTGGATTCCTTGATGATCTCGATGTTGCTCAAGATTTCCTGGATTTCCTTGATCCGGGTCTCGATCTCGCCCTGGGCGCTTTTGGCCGCGTCGTAGTCGGCGTTCTCTGACAGGTCGCCCTGCTCCCGGGCCTCCTGGATCAGTTTGATGACCTCGGGCCGGCGCACGTCGACCAGGTGGCGCAGCTCCTCTTCCAGCTGCTTCCGGCCCTGCTCGGTCAATAGGTATTTGTCGGCCATTAACGCGTCCCCAATATTAATTTGCTTAACCATTATAATATATAAACGCCGTTTTTGGGCACAAAACTGCGCCTGGGCCGCCTAGCGGCCCCGCTTGGCGGCGCGCAGCAGGCTCGCGAACAGGATTTCGGGGTCGTAAAGCGTCGTGCTGAACTCGGGATGGTACTGGACCCCGATGAAGAACGGGTGGTCCTTCAGCTCGATGATTTCCTGCAGATCGTTTTGCGGGTTGCGCCCCGAGAAAACGAAACCCGCGCGCTCGAACCGTTTCACGTACGCGTTGTTGACCTCGTACCGGTGCCGGTGGCGTCGGCTGATCTTTCTCGCGCCGTAGATTCTCGCGGCCAGCGTGCCGGGCTTGATCGCGCATTCGTAGCTGCCAAGCCGCAGCGACCCGCCCAGCCCGACCTCGCGCTTGTCGATGAGGTCGAGGATCGGGTGCTTGGCGTCTTTGTCGAATTCGGTCGAGTCCGCGCCTTTCAGCCCCAGGACGTTGCGCGCAAACTCGATGCACGCCAGCTGCATGCCAAGGCAGATGCCCAAAAACGGCAGCCCGCTTTCGCGCGCGTGTTTGATCGCTGCCAGCTTGCCCGGGATGCCGCGGGTGTCGAACCCGCCCGGGATGATCAGCCCGTCGACCTTGCGCAGCGCGTCGGTTATGCTCGCGGCCGGCCGCGCGGCGTCGATCCATTCCAGGCGCAGGTTGATTCTCTCGTAGTACGCGGCGATGTTCAGCGACTCGTAAAGCGAGATGTACGCGTCCTTGAGCTGGGTGTATTTGCCCACGATCCCGATCGCGACGGCCCCAAACCCGTCCGCGCCCTTCACCGCCGCGACCAATCGCCTGTAAGGCGCGGACAGTTTGGTCGACCTGTACGCCAGCCTAAGCTTTTCTTCCAACGCCTCGTGGATCTTCTGCTTGTGCAGGTATTCGGGCAGAAGGTGGATGTCCTTCAGGTCCACGCAGCTGAAGATCCGCTCGTGCCTGACGTACGTGGTCGCGGCGATCTTGGCCTTGATCTCGGGCTCGAGCGGGCGCGGGGAGCGGACCAAAAGCAAGTCGGGCTCGATGCCGTGCGCGCGCAATTGGTTGACCGAGTGCTGCAGCGGCTTGGTCTTGGTTTCCTTTGACACGGGGATCTCGATCAGGGGCACGACGTGCAAGAACGCCGTGCTCGCGTCGGGCAGCTCGTGCTTCATCTGGCGGATCGCCTCGATGAACGGCACGGACTCGATGTCACCGATCGTCCCGCCGATCTCGACGATCACCACGTCGGTCCCCGCCTGCCCGCCCAGTTGGTAGATCGCTTGCTTGATCTGGTCGGTGACGTGGGGGATCACCTGGATCGTCTTGCCCGCGTATTCGCCCCGGCGCTCGGCCGTGATCACCCGGTTGTAGATCTTGCCCGCGGTGATCGACGACAGCGCTGTCAGCTCCGCGCCAAGGAAGCGCTCGTAGTGGCCCAAATCCAAATCGGTCTCCGTCCCGTCCTTGGTGACGTACACCTCCCCGTGCTGGTACGGGGACATCGTGCCCGGGTCCACGTTCAGGTACGGGTCGAGCTTCAGGCTGCTGACCTTCAGCCCGAACTGCTTCAGAAGGCTGCCGATGCTCGCGGCGGTCAACCCCTTCCCGAGCGAGGAATACACCCCGCCGGTCACGAAGACGTATTTGGTTCCGTTCGCTTTTTTCATAGGTTAAATCATCTTTCACTCGAAATTGATGTTGCGCAGGATCAATTCGCCCATGATCCGCTCCAGGTGGCCCATGTCGTACACGTAAAGCGTGACCGTCGCGGCGAACTCCCGGGTCTGCTTGTTCTTCGCCACGCCGATTTCGTGCAGGCTGCCCTGGTTCTTGACGACGTTCAGGGCGATCGTGTTGACCACGGACTCGCTCCACGCGCCCCTGATCTCGACCTGGGCGCGGAACTTGCGCGGGGACGTCTCCAGCTTCTTTTTGTTCCACCGCAGCGGGATGAGCTTGTCCGCGGCGCTTGATTTGGCCAGCGCCTTGCACGTGGGGTTGTGCGCGTGCAGCGCCGAGCGCTCCTTCACGCCGACCACCTGCGTGTACGGCAGCTTAGAGCAGCAGCGCGGGATTTGGATCGCGGTGATTTTCAGCCCTTCCACGGTCTCGAAGAACGACTGGCTGAAGATCCACCGGTTGCTGTTGCGCCGGATTTGCCTCAGCGCCGCCTTCCATTCGTTGCCTTTGGAGAAAAACGCGATTTGCTCGGACTTGGGCAGGTGCAGGGCGTTGATGAACTCCAGATACTCCTTCAGCGACCGCAATCCCAGGATCCGCAGCCGCTTGGGCATCTCCGCGGGGCTGATTTGCCTGTCCTTCAGCGTCCTGGCGACCTCGTCCGCGAACGCCTGGACCGAGCTGTACTGGCTGATTTCCAGGTTGCTGACGGTCTGGGCGATGTGCTTGCGCACGGCCGGGTTGCTGACGTAGCGCGCCCAGCTTTCGCGGATCGTGGGCTGCTTGGCGTACGTGATCTCGATGACGTCGCCGTTCTCGGGGTTGACCGACCACGGGATTTTCTCGCCGAACCTGAAAATGTCCTCGATCGACTTGAACTGCTCGGGATCGACCTGGTACGCCAAATCCAGCACCGTGGAGCTCACCGGCACGCTGTACGTGTTCTGGTTGTTGGTCACGATGACGTCGACGATCGGGATTTTGGTCAGTTCCTTCACGAGCCGGGCGTTTTTGTCGCTGGCGTCCAAGAACAGGTCGAGCTGGAACAGTTTGGACGCCTCGTGCGTCAATGCCGCCTTGGACTCTTCCTTGTAGCGCCAGTGGCTCGCCAGCCCAAGCTTGCTGTTGGCGTCCATCCATTTCGTGCGGATCTGGATTTCGACCAGCGTCTTCTCGTCGATGATCGTCGTGTGCACGGACTGGTACAGGTTGTTTTTGGGAGCGGACACGTAATCCTTGAAAAACTTGGGGATGTACTTGAAATTGAGGTGGATGAGCCCCAAGACGTGGTAGACGTCCAGCTCGTTGTCCAGGATGACGCGCAGCGCGTAGACGTCGTGGATGTTGTTGATCCGCGAGATCGAGCTGAGCTTCCTGTAGGTCGAATACACCCCCTTGATCCGGTCCTCGAACTCGTAATTGACGTTCTCGTCCGCGAGCAGGTGGCGGATCTTGTCGGTGATCCTTTTCCACCTCTCGCCGTTGACGAGGCGGTATTGGTTGATGATCGACACCGTGTTCGCGTACGCGTCGTAATCGATGATCTGGAACGCCTGGTCTAGCAGTTGGGTCTTGACGTTGTACATGCCAAGCCGGCCCGCGATGTTCGCGTAGATGTCAAACGTCTCCTGGGCGATCGCCTTCTGGCGCTCGGGGGGGAGGTATTGGATCGTGCCCAGATTGTGGAACCGGTCCGCGAGCTTGACGACGATCGCCCGGATGTCCTTGGAAATCGACATGAACACCTGGATCTGGTAGTCGGGGGTCAGGTTGTGGGACTGGCCGCGCTCGCGGTTTTTCTTGGCGATGAGCGAGATCTTGGTCACCAGGCGCACGAGCAGGCACACCTCGGGCCCGAACCGGCCCTCCAGCTCGGCCTCGGTGACCTCGGTGTCCTCCAAAACGTCGTGCAAAAGCCCCGCGCACACCGTCGCCGCGTCCATTTTCCACTCGATCAGCTTGATCGCGGTCTCCAGCGGGTGGATGATGAACGGGTCATTGCTTTTGCGCGTCTGGCCGGCGTGTTTCTCGGACGCGAAGGCCATGGCGTCGCGGATGAGCGCGGCGTCGGATGGATCGGGGAAATTCTGGGTCACCAGATCGGAAAAGACTCGCTCTCGCGCCTGAACGTTAACCATGGTTTTGTGAATTAGTATACCAAACAAAAAAACCTATTTCGATGAAATCCAAGGAAATAGGTTTGGAAGCGGTTGTCGGGTCGTCTAGAAACCGTTCGGCCAGTACGGGTTGGGCCCGCGCGGCGGCTGGTTGCCCATCGGCGCGCCTTGGCGGCCCATGGGTTGTTGCTGCTGCGGCACGCCCGGTTGCGGACCGTACGGTCCCATGCCCGGGATCGGGCGCGGCTGCGGCATGCCGTAAGGGCTCGGCTGCTGCATCGGCATCTGCGGCTGCGGTCCCGGCCGCGGGCCGAACTGCGGTTGTTGCGGCGGCATGCCGTAAGGCTGCTGCGGCATTGGCATCGGCGCGCTCGGGCGCGGGCCGAACTGCGGTTGTTGCGGCGGCATGCCGTAAGGCTGGCGTTGGGGCATGGGCATCTGCGGCTGCGCGCCAGGCCGCGGGCCGAACTGCTGCGGAGGCGGCATGCCGTAAGGCGCGTGCTGCTGCATCGGCATCTGCGGCTGCGGCGCGGGGCGCGGGCCGAACTGCGGTTGCTGCGGCGGCATGCCGTAAGGCTGCTGCCCGTACGCGGGACGGTTGGCCTGCTGTTGGCTCGGGCGCGGATAGTAACCCGGCTGCTGCGGGTTGAAATTGTTGTTGTTGAACATAAGTCTACCTTTGTTGGGGGTTGGGCTCGCGGCGGCTGGGGCGCTGATCGGTTGCGTCGCCGCATGCGTTTCCTGGGCGGCCGTCGCCTGCTGCTGTTGCTGCTCGGCCTCCAGGGCGCGGGCCTTTTGGTTGGCCGCCTCTTCCAGGCGGCTCATCATGACGTCGTGCTCGCGGCGCTGGCGGGCGATTTCGCGCTCTTTCTTCTTCGAAAGCGGGATTCCCACGCCAAGGCCAAGCGCCAGGCACAGCACGAGCAGGCCGCCGCAGCCGCCGATCACCGGGTAAAACCACGGTTGGTCGGTGATCGGGACCGCGCCGATCTCGTCCGCTTGCGCCACCAGCGCGAGCGCGGGGGCGTGCGGCGCGGCGAAGCGCGCCGCCAAGACGCCAAGCGCCAGCAACAGGGCGCAAGCGGAAACGAATGCTAGGAAAGTGATCAGCTTGGCTCTAATACTCATACGGCTCGTATTCCGCGTAACCTACGCCGCGGGGCGGGTATGCTGGTCGCGCGGGATGGCGGTAATGGCCGGGCGCCTCGAACGCTGGCGGCTGGTACGCGCCGTAGCGCGGGCGGTAGGAATAGTAACCCGGCACGTATTTGCGGGTCTGCGCTGGTTCGTAGTAGACCGGGCGCGCGGGGGGCAGCATCTCGTAAGGCGGTTGGTACGAGCGCACGTAAACGGGGCGGTACGAAGTCGTCGGCACCAAGGCGCGGGCGTAAGAAGGCCGGTAAGGCACGAGTTCGACCGGCGGGCGGTACGCCGGCGCGGGCTCGATGAAGTCGAAATCGATCGGCTCGGGCATCCGCGCGGGGATGTAGCGCTCGTAAGGCGGTTGGGCGCCCGGTTGCTGGATCGCCGCGGTCGGGGTGAGGGCGTTCTTGGCTTCTTCCTTGACGCGCTTGACCTCGGCGTTCAGGCTGACGATCTCGTTCTTGGCGTTTTCCAGCTCGGCCTTCACGCGCTGCATTTCCTGGTGCGCCTTGAGGATCTCGCTGTTGTTCGCCTTGGTGATCGACGTGGCGCTGGCCAGCTCGGAGCGGACCTTTTGGAATTCCTCGTTGGCCTTTTGGATCTCGCTCGTGCTCTGCTCGGCGATTTGGGCCGTGTTGCTGACGGTCTCCTCCTTGACGCGCTTCATCTCGGAGTTGAGCGTCAAAAGCTCGCGCTTGGTCTGCTCGAGCTCGGCCTTCATGCGCTTCATTTCCTCGTTGGTCTTGAGGATCTCGTCGTTGTTGGCCTGGGCGATCGTGGAAGCGGTCGCGAGCTCGGCGCGGACCTTTTGCACTTCCTCGTTGGTCTTAAGGATTTGGGTGTTGTTGGTTTCGTTCAGCGACACGACGTCCGCCAGCTTGCTTTCGACTTCCTTCGCGAACGACGACGCGTTTTCCATCTGGTAGCGCATCTGCTTGGCGGTTTCCGCCGCGCTGTCGGCTTCGGAGCGCACGAGGCGCTTGACTTCTTCGATTTGCTTGTTTTGCTCTTCCAGCTGCGCGTCGATTTCGTTGTTCGGCGCGGGTTGGGCTGGTTCTGGCTGCTGGGCCGCTATCGGCTCGGGCTCGGTTGCTGGCTGTTGGTCGTATTGCGCGTATTGCTGCTGGTCGTAATAAGGATCTTGGTAGTATTCTTGCTGTTGGCCCAGGCCGTAGGCTTCGTCCGCGGCCGGCTGCTGCGCGTACGCGCCGTAGTCGTATTGTCCCTGGTAGGACGGGTCGTATTGGTCGTATTGGGGCTGCTCGGCCTGGTAGTCGTATTCGGGGTAGTACTCGGGTTGGGGTTCCGCCGCGACCGCCGGCGCGGCCTCCTCGACCAGCCTCACCTCTGGTTCGGGCTCTGGCTCCGGTTGGGGCTCTGGCTCGGGCTCGGGTTTCGGCTCCTCGGCCGGCTTCTTGATTTGGTCGGCGGGGATGAACATTTCCAGCGTTATTGGCTTGCTGTCCGCGTCGAAATACTTGGAAATGTCGATCGGGTTGCCCGTTTCGGGGTCGTAGAAGGTCTGGCTGGGCAGGTCCAGGGCCAGGTTGACGACGTTCTTGTTCTCGTCGTACGCCTGGAAGGTGACGATGTTCGGATCCGCCTCCTCGGCCTGCTCCATCGGCCCCGCGATTTGGTTGTCTTCCCGGTCGAACAGGACGAGGTTGGGGTTGAGCGGCTTGAAGTTCTTCACCGACACCAGCTGGTCGGTCTCGGCGTTGTAGGCGACTGCGTACGGTTTGCCCTTGCGCGGATCGTATGCGTAAACGATTTCCATGTCCGGAAACTTTTTACTCATTTTCTTCTCAAGAGCCAAAAGTTTTTTTTCTATCTTGGGTGTCATAACGTTCAAGAATTATCCTATTAAGCAAGCAGGTTCGAATTGCAAAACCAACGTGTTCGGTTGCAAAACATCTTACTGAATTTTAACATAATAAACTATGAAAACGTTTAAATGTTACAAATTGCCCGGGGGCGTTTTTCGCTAAAAAAACAAAATCGGGATTCGCCCGTAGTATAATGGTAAATGGTTGATGCGCCCATAGCTCAATCGGATAGAGCGTCTGGCTTCGGACCAGAAGGTTATGAGTTCAAGTCTTATTGGGCGCGCCATATGCAGACAACGAAAAGCACGCCGCGCGGCGTGCTTTATTTTTTTCGCGTCCGGACCAAGAGCACGCGCCCCTTCTGGACGCGCAGCGCCAAGCCTTCCTTGACGCGCAAAAGCTTCCGCGGGTCGTTTTTGCGCAGCAGCGCGGCGAACGCCTCGTATTTCGCGCGGCCGAACCTGACGCCGCGCAGCCTGAACCACTCGAACGCCGCGTGGAACGCCTCCGCTTCGCCTTGGCCCAGCAGCAGCGCCGCGCTGCGCGTCGCCTCGAAGCGGGCCGCCAGCATGAGCGCGCGGCGCGCGGCGGGCGCGTTCGCGGCGTTGAACCGCGCGACGCGTTCCCACAGCTCGTCCTTTTGGGCCGAAGGCCATCGGGCCATGGCCGCGCGCACGGCGTTGCGCCGGTACTTGGGCGAAAGGTTGGTCTCGTCGATCCCGTAAGGCACGCGGTTGGCCTCGCAATACGCGAGCAGCTGGGCTTTCGTCCATTCCAGAAGCGGGCGGAACACCGTCGCGCCTTCGTAAGACGACCGTTCGCGGATGCCCAAAAAAAGCGTTTCCGCGCGGCGCTCCAGCTGCATTCACGCGGTTTCCAGGAAATCGTCGCGGTTGTGCGCGGTCAGGATCGCCGCCGCGCCGACCGCCTTGGCCGTTTGCGCCGCGAAACCGTACCGCTCCGCGCGCGCCCACGCCTGGAAATTGCGGTCTTTCCCCGGCGCGAAAAAAGGCCGCTGCACGCAAAGCTGGATGCCCCGCGCGCGGCAGAATTCCGCGACGATCGCCTCGTCGCGGTCCGCGGTCGGGCGCATCCGGTAGTTGACGTGGCATACGGCGACGCGCATGCGGCGGCACATGTGCAGCAGCGCCATGGAGTCCGGGCCGCCCGACACGCAGATCACGAACGGGGCCATCGGTTAGTTCGCCGCGGCCGCCACGGCGGCGAAGTCCCCGCCTTCCAAAAAGGCGCGGCACGCCGCGGCGCTGCGCTCCAACGCCGCGTCCAACAGCGCGGAATCCTTCGGCGCGAACCTGCCCAACACGAAATCCGCGAAGCCGCCGCGGGGGGCGGGCCCGATGCCGATCCGGATCCGCTTGATGTCCTCGGTCCCCAGGCACGCGATGACGCTGGCCATCCCGTTGTGCCCGCCCGCGGATCCCCTTTCGCGCGCCTTGACCCGGCCCAGGTCGAAAGCGAAGTCGTCGTAGGCGACCAAGACGTTCTGGGCGCTGATTTTGTAAAAGCGGCACAGGTTAGCCACGAACGCGCCCGACAGGTTCATGAACGTCATCGGCTTGCCGATGACGAACCCCCGCCCGCCGATCGCGCCCTTGGCGAACGCGCCGCCGAACCCGGTCTGGTCCAAGCGCATGCCAAGCGCGGCCAACGCCCGGTCCACGGCCATGAACCCCGCGTTGTGCCGCGTCGCCTCGTATTGGGGGCCGGGGTTGCCCAGCCCGACGACCAGTCTCAGCTCCATGCGCGCCCCTATTTGTCCAAAACGTCGTCCAGTTTCCGCGAATCGGTCGCCAAAAGGCCGGTTTTCGCGGCCAACGCGTCGAACCCCTCGGGCCCGACCGCGGTGCCGTACGCGCCCTGCCCCTCGGGATCGAATTCCTTCAGGCTGACGTAGACCGCGTCCTCCAGGGCCACGCCCAGCTGGCTCAGGTATTTGCTTATCGCCCTGAACTTCGACGCGGCCCGGGGCTTGAAGATGTACGTGTTCTCGAAAAACTGCTCGGGGTGCGCGTCCGTGGCGGCCACCAGGTCGTTGAACGAGCCGTCCGGGTTGAGGAATTTGGCCGCGAAGCCCGCGCCCGACGCGTAGACGTAAATCGCGCTGACGTCGATTTGCCGCAATTGGTTCTCGAACGCCAGGTAGTCGCTGTTGATCGCGAAGTCGAACTTCCACACCAGCTTGAACTGCTTGGCGTTCTGGATGTTCAGGAAGTAATTGAGCAGGACGTTGGTGCCCGGCTTGGAGCGCAGCTGGCCCTTGACCAGGATCCCCGACTGCGAGGCGATCGCCAGGTGCAAGATCAAATCGACCGCGTCCGCGGACAGGAACGCCTCGTACGCGAACTGCTGGGCGCCGCCGCGCTTGAAGCAGCTTCCCCCGCCCGACACGACGTCGATCTCGGACGTGTGCAGCAGCGCGCAGATCTGCGCGGCTTGGTCGTACCAG
>CAZPGT010000025.1:0-1458 GCA_964586345.1 uncultured Mycoplasmatales bacterium
CCATGAACCGCGTTACTTTGGCCGGTTATCTGGCCTCCGACCCGGTAGCCATCAATTCGTCGACCAGCGGAATGTTCATCGGCAGCAGATTGGTGATCGCCGCCAAGGATTCGCGCGACCGAACCGGATCAGAGACCCATTTCATCAATTGCACGGTCTGATCGACGACGGCCACTTTCGTGCAAAACAACCTGAAACGCGGCGACTTCGTCGTCGCCGACGGGCGTGTGCGCATCCGCAAGTACGTGAACAACGAAGGCAAGAACATTTCCACGACCGACATCGTGATCGACTCGATCCTGACCCCCGGATCGCGCAAGCTCGCCAGCGGATACACCCAACCGATCCCTTCCGTGGAACTCGAAAACATCGACGAGGCGTTCCCCGACACGGCCGACGTCGATCTGAACCTGGACGACGCGTTCAGCGTCAAGGAAGTCGAAACCGACCCCAAACCGACCGAAAAAACGAAAGCCAAAAAAGTCAACCTGCCTTGGGAAGACGATTTAGAGGACTAGGAGCTAAACAATGAGCGACACTTTGAAAATCAAGCAACCAGCCAACAACATCACCGAAGACGAGCAGCCGGCCGCGAAACCCGAATCCGCCGAGCAGGCGGAAAAGAAGGAGGGGCAACGCAGCCTGGGAAGCTACACGCGCCGCAACTTCCGACCCCGCGAGGCGGGGACCCAACCGGGCGCAACGCCGCGCCGCAAATACTACCGCTCCCGGGGCAGGAAGATATGCTATTTCTGCGCCAGCGGCTTTTTGAAAATCGATTACAAGGACAAACCGCTGCTGGAACGGTACATGAACGTGCACGCCAAGATCCTGTCGCGGCGCCAGACCGGCAACTGCGCGATGCACCAGCGCCACCTTTCCAACGCGATCAAGCGCGCCCGCGTGATCGCGATCCTGCCTTTCGTGCGCGACTAGCGTAGCGGCACCCAGAGGGCACAACCCATGAAAGTAATTTTAACCAAGGATGTTCCGAAGCTGGGCAAGGCCAACAGCGTCGTCGAAGTCAAGGACGGCTACGCCAAAAATTACTTGATCAAAAACAAATTGGCCGTCGTCTGGAACCCAAGCACCCAAAAGGAACTTGACAGAAGGATCGCCGACCAAAGCGCGCAGCACGATTTGCTCGTCGCGCAGGCGGTCGTTCTGAAAAACCAACTGGAAAAGCTCGAATTGTCGTTCGTTTTGACGACCAACGCGCAAAACAAGACGTTCGGCTCGGTCCACCAAAAACAGGTTTTGGACGAGCTGAGGTCGCGCGGGATCGAGATCGACAAGGCGATGCTGCCCGACAACCTGAAGCTGGGATTGGGCGACCACGAGGTGAAGGTGAGGATCTTCGCGCACGTGGAGGCGACGCTGCTCGTCCGCGTCGCGGAGAAATAGCATGGTCGAGAACGAGCAGCCAAAGAGCGCGCTTGGCTCCCCGACGGGCGAAAT
>CAZPGT010000025.1:1468-2455 GCA_964586345.1 uncultured Mycoplasmatales bacterium
GAAATCACCCCCGAACTGGGCGTGGAGTCCGAAGAAAACGTCCTGAGCCTGCTTTTGAACGGAAGCGTCGCGCCCGGGGACGTTTTCTCCGGGCTAAGCGCCAAAGACTTCAGCGACCCCGATTTCCGGGTGCTGTACAACGCGATGCTCGAGCTTTACGAGTCCAGCAAGCAAATCGATCCCGTGATCGTCAAGGACACGCTGCACGTGCAGGACCGGCTTTCGGACACGTTGGCGCACATGCTCAGCATCCTGAGCATGAAAAGCCCCAACCCGCTGATGGTCGAAAACTACGTCCGGACCGTCAAGATGGTGTCGATCCTGCGCGAGCTGAGGAAGCTGAGCCAAGACATTCTGGACGCGCGGATCAACCTGATGGAATTCGACGACCAGATGGCGTTTTTCGAGCACCGGTTCGTCACGATCGTCCGCAGCGTCAGCGCCAACGCGCTGATGCCGATCGAAAACCACATCGATTCCTACAAGGCGAAATTCGAGAAATCGTACGCGAGCAACCTGACGACCGGCACCAAGACGAACTTCGAGCGGATCGACGAGCTGACCAACGGGTTCCAGCCCGGGGATCTGATCGTGCTGGCCGCGCGCCCGGGCCGGGGGAAGACCGCGTTCGCGGTCAACCTCATGGTTAACGTGGCCAAGACGATCGAGCCCGACGAGGTCGCGGTGATGTTTTCGCTGGAGATGGGCGGGGAGCAAATCGTGCACCGGATGGTTTCCGCCGAATCGATGGTCGGCTTCAACCTCGCCAAGGTCAAATTGCTCGACAGCGAGGCCAGCACGCAAATCATGCTCGCGCTCAACAAAATCAGGGAGCTGCCGATCATGATCGACGACTCGAGCGACATCTCGCTGACCGAAATCCGCAGCCGGCTGCAGCAAATCGCCGCGACCAAGAACGGGCTGGCGCTCGGGGGCGACGCAGAGCGGCAGAGCGTCGTGTTGGGCACCATGGGGTCCTTGGGCGGC
>CAZPGT010000025.1:2465-9586 GCA_964586345.1 uncultured Mycoplasmatales bacterium
GGTGATCCGCACCAACTCGACCATGAACCGCCAGCAGGAGGTCGCCATGATCTCGCACAGCCTGAAGGCGCTCGCGCGCGAGCTGAACGTGCCGATCGTCGCGGTCGCGCAGCTGTCGCGCAAGATCGAGGAGCGCCGCGGCGCGCAAAGCCAACCGATTCTGTCGGATTTGCGCGAGTCGGGCGCCATCGAGCAGGACGCGGATTTGGTTTGCTTCCTGCACACGGTCGAAAGCGAGGACGACCCCAACGACCATTCCAGCGACGTCGCGGACATCGAGTTCATCATCGCCAAGCACCGCAACGGCACGACGGGCAAGGCCGACCTGATCTTCCAAAAGTCGATCAGCAAATTCATTTCCAGAAACACGTCCCACGCGAAGGAGTAGCCATGACCGCAAAACCAAAGAAAGCCGCGACCAAGATCGGCCTGGCGCTATGCGCCGCGGCCGCGATCGGCTCAATTGCCTCCGCCTGCGGCGCGCCCGCCTCGAACAAGTATTTGACCTCGGTTTCGCAGTTCACCAACCTGTCGCGCTACCCCAACCCCGACCCGGCGCTCGCGCCCGAGGAAGCTGGCAAGCTGATGACCGTGCACTATTCGGTGCTCAACCGCGGCGGGCAGAACGTGACGCGGAGCTGGAGCTACCAGATCACCAACGGCCCGACCGAGACGACCCCCAACCAGCCGCTGACCAACCAGGTCGACACGGCGTTCGTGAACATCTACGGCAACCTGGTGGACACGTTCATTTACGGGCTGGCGAACCCCGCGGCCCTGTTCGCGACCTCGGTGGCCAATTACAACGCCGCGTTGGAGCGCGACGGAAAACCCGACCAGACGATCAATTTGTTCAGGGACGAAACGGGCCAGCCCGTGCCAAGCGGCAGCCAGTTCTACAAGGCGATGGCGAACAACCTTTTGGTGGCCAACAGCGACCAGAACATCGCGTTCGGCGTCTCGGACGTCACGTTCAACTTCAGGCAAATCGATCCGACGACCGGGACGTTCGCCGCGGGCGGGGAAATCTTCGACGCGCGGAAGAACAACACCGCGTTCGCGAACGCGGGCGGGGACATCACCGACGACACGACCGCGATGTCCGAGAACAACGTCAACAACCGGCTGACCAAGATTTACGCGATCACCGACATCGCGATCTACTTCCGCTTCTTCGTCGCGGGCGCCGACCAGGGCAGCGTCGCGCCGAGCCGCAACGCGATCGTCAAGGCGAACCCCGTCGACGCGACCGACGCCCAGAACCAGCAAGTTCTGCAAACCCGGTTCCAGGCGACGTTCGGCGAGCAGATCCAGGCGTATTCGTACAAACTCACGCTGAACGACATGGTCGCGTCGATGTTCTACGTCGCCGCGGACGTCGCGCGCAGCGAAACCGACCAGACGCTGACCTACAAGCTCGTGCCCTCGTCCGTGCGCACGCTGGCGCCGATTTCGTGGATGAACGACGCGACCGTCGAGGGCAAGCAGAACGTCTTGCTGCTGGACGCCGGCCTGCGTTCGGCTTTGGCGGACCAAAGCGCGATCTTAACGCCCCAACAGTACCAAAACGCGGATTTGAGCGAGCAGCAGCAACGCCAGGAAACCCTGGTCGGCTGGGACAACGCGATCCAAACCCAGACCGCCGCGTTCGCGGCGTTGGTGAGCAACAGCCAACCCGACGTCGCGGGGATGAAGGACCGCGTCGTCAAACTGCGCTCGGATCCGGCCGCGGACAACTACCTGGGGTTCACCGCGGAAAACTATTTCGCGCAGTATTTCAAGGCGTTGGTTCCCGCGGACGCGGACGGCGAGGCGTACGCGGAAAACATCGGTTAGGATGCTGTTCCGCCTAATCGACGCGCTGCGGACCGACTGGAAAGCCGTCTTGCGGGACCCAGCGCACGCGCGACGTTTCGCGGCGCTGGGCGCCAAACTGGCGGCCGCGTGCGCGTCGGAGACGGTTTTCCCGCCCCAGGCGCAGATGCTGCGGGCGTTCGACTATTTCGACGCGGCGCGCACCAAAGCCGTCATCCTGGGCCAAGATCCGTACCACGGCCCGGGGCAGGCGAACGGCCTGGCGTTCGGGATCGGCCCCCAGGCGCAAAAAACCCCGCCCAGCCTGGCGAACGTCGCGCGCGAGCTAGAAGCCGACGTCGGCGCTGCGCTGGAGGACCCGTCGCTGGAGAAATGGGCGAAACAAAACGTGCTGCTGCTCAACGCGAACCTGTCCGTGGCCGCGGGGAAGCCGCTCAGCCACGCGGGCCTGGGCTGGGACGGGTTCGTGGCGGTCTGCCTCGAAGCGGTTTTGCGCGCGAACCCAGACGCCGTGTTCGTGTGCTGGGGCGCGTGGGCGCGGCGGGCCGTCGCGCCGTTTCGCCCCGCCCGGACCGTCTTTTCGGCGCACCCGTCGCCGCTGAGCGCGGCCGGGTTTTTGGGATCAAAACCGTTCAGCAGGACCAACCGGATCTTAGTTGGGGCGAAACAATCCCCGATTAAGTGATAGAATTATAAAAGCACCCAACGCGGATCGGACAGGCATGAACCCATCGACAACCGGCACCGTCACCGTCAGCACGACTTGGGCGATCGCGATTTTCTTCGGCTTGATCGCGCTCGTGCTGGCGTTGCTCGTCTTCAAGAAGACCTACGTCTATCTCGTGCACAGGAAACGGTTCTTCATCATCCCCCACGTCAGCGTCAAGGGGATCACCAACATCGCCATGGTGATCGCGATGGCGGTCAGCATAATCATCATCATCATGGCCGTCACCGGCGGGTTGGCGGGCGTTTTCTTCCGGACGTACCCGGGCACCAGGGTGACGATCGAAATCATCCTGGTGAAGATTTCGGGCCTTTTGTTCGGGCCGATCATCGGGTTGGTGTCGGGCGCCGCGATCGATTTGCTGACCGTGACGCTGTCCGCGGGGTTCTTCCATTACGGCTATTTCATGGCGGCGATGCTGACGGGGCTGCTTTCGGGCTCGTTGCGCTCGGTCATCAACGCCGCGAAGGTCTCCAAATACAAAAACCTGTTTTTGATGCTCGCGCTCAGCGCGTTCATGGCCGGCTCGACGATCATTTGCATCGTCGCGTTCAGCCTCGTGCCCGGGTTGCGCGAGGCGGGGTTCCAGCTGTCGTTCCCCGGAATCGCCACGGTCTCCCTGTCGCTTGACAACTTTTACGTCTTGCTCGCGGCGGTCAACGTGCTGATCGTCGCGGCGATCTGGGTGATCTACGCGCTCAAGATCGGCTACGACCGAAAGCACCGCACCAACCTCGCCGCGCTGGCGTACAAAAAGTACAGGCACGGCAACCACAAAAACGTGTTCGGGCTGTCCATGAAGAAAAACTGGTTCGAGCCGCTGGTGACCACGGTCACGCTGGCCGCGAGCGTGGGCCTTTTGGTCAACGTCCTGTTTTTGCCGATCTTCGACGCGCAGATCACGGGCCAGCCGTACACGTTCTGGGTCTTGTTCCGCTACATCGTCCTGTACTTCCTGTTCGCCTTGGACGTCATCGTGATCTACCCGATCATGCTGATCGTCGGGCCGATCGTCAAGTACAACTACGAGGACGAACTGATCGAGAGCCTAAACACGCCGCTCAACTACGACACTTGGGCGTTCCAGGAGCTTACCGCCATGTCCGAAAAAGAAATCATCGAGTGCAGCAAGTCGCTGCTTTTCGACCTGAACGACGCGCAGCTGGAGCAGCTGACGCAAAACTTCAGGCAAATCGTCAGCAGCTTCGAGCGCGTCTCCAAAATCGACACGGACGGCTTGGAGCCGTGCAATTACCCGATCGCGGTCTCCGCGCACGCGCTGCGCGACGACGACGTCGTGTCCGCCGCTGGCGACCCGGACATCATGCGTTGCCCCGAGATGGTCGAGAACGGCCTGGTGAAAGTGCACTAAGATGCGTTCGAACATCATCGATCTGCACCAGCAGCTGACCAACAAGCGGCTGCGGGTCGCCAAACTGATCAAAAGGACCGCGAAGCGGATGCGGAAGTTCAAGAAGACGAACTTCCTCGTCACCGACAATTTCGTCGAGGCCATGCGGCTGGCGAAATACTGGGACCAGGAGCAGAACTTCGCGAATTCGTTCCTGTCGTGCGTTCCCTACGTCCTGAAGGACAACGTCTCGACCAAAAACATCGTCACGACCGGCGGCTCGAGGTTTTTGGAGAACTACGTCCCCGCGTTCGACGCCACGGTCTACAGGCTTTTGAGCGAAAACAACGCGATCCTGATGGGCAAGGCGAATTTGGACGAGTTCGGCCTGGGCGGCACGGGTTCTTTCTCCGCGTACGGGGTCGTGGCCAACCCGTACAACCCAGACCACATCGCCGGGGGCAGCTCGTCGGGCAGCGCGGTCGCCGTGGCCGCGAACGTCGTGCCCTTCGCGATCGGCACGGACACGGGCGACTCGATCCGCCGCCCCGCGAGCTTTTGCGGCGTGGTCGGGTACAAACCGACCTACGGGCTCGTTTCGCGCTACGGGGTTTTCCCTTACGCGCCGTCGCTGGACCACGTCGGGGTGTTCGCGAACACCGTGGCGGACGCGGCGATCGCCGCGGACGCGATCGTCGCGTACGACCCGAACGACTTCAGCAGCCAAAGATTCGACAAAAACCTGTTCATCGCGCTAGGCGAGCCGCTTGGGCCGATCACGCTTGGATATCCCGAGGCGCTGGAGAAGACGATGGCCGAGAACGTGCTGACGGCGTGGAACAAGCTGAAATCGCTTTTGCTGTCCTCGGGGATAGCGCTGATCCCGCTGCGGACGGATATGGAGCTGCTGGCGGCGATCGACCCGGTCTACAAGATCATTTCCTATTCCGAGGCCGTCAGCTGCTATTCCAGCTTCAGCGGCGTCCCGTTCGGCAAACACCTGGCGGGGGACAGTTTCGAGGCGATCGCCGGCAGCGCGCGCACCGCTTTGTTCGGCGACCAGCTCAAATACCGCTTCACGATCGGCTCGTTCGCCCTGAAAAAGGAAAATTTCGAGAAATATTTCGTCAAGTCCAAGCTCGTGCGCGCCAAGCTCGTGCGCCACTTCGAGCGCGACCTGCTCGCGCCCGCGGACGCGATCCTGACGGTCGCGGCCTCGGGCACCGCGCCGCTCATCAGCGACGTATTGGCCAACAAGCCCACGTCCAACGTCATCGACGATTTTCTGCAGCTGGCGAATTTCGCTGGCGCGCCGTCGATAACCTTGCCGTTCGCCAAGAACGAGAAGAACCTGTTTTTGGGCCTCAACCTGACGTGCCCGCAGTTTTGCGACGACAAGCTGATGAGAATCGCGCTGCGCCAAATTTTGCTGCACAACGACATCTCGGACGCCAAGATGGAATCGGGCTCGATGCGCGCGGACATCAACCTGTCGATCCGCCCGGCCGGATCCGACGTTTTGGGCACCAGGATCGAGATCAAGAACGTCAACTCGATCAGCAACGTCGAGAAGGCCGTGCGCTATGAGGTCGCCCGGCAAATCAGATCGCTTTTGCTGGGCGTGCGCGTTGAGCAGACCACGATGCGCTACGACGACGCGGCCAACAGGACCGAGTTCATGCGCGAAAAGACCAACGAGGTCGATTACCGGTACATGCGCGAGCCGAACATCATCCAGATCAGGCTCAGCGACGAATGGGTCGCCGAGACCTACGCGCGGCAACCGATCGTCTATCCCGAGGAAATCGCGCAAACTTTGCGCGATTCGGGCGTCGAGGAGCAAAAAATCGCGTTGCTGCTGGACGACGTGGGGCTTTTGGGGATGTTCCAAAGGGTCGCGGCGCGAACCAAGAACCACAAAGAGACGTCGCGCTGGCTGTTGGTCGAGTTGGCCGGGATCCTGAACGAATCCGGGCACTCGTTCGCGCGGGACGTCTCTGACCAGGACCTGGACAACGTGGCCGAACTCATCGGGTTGCTGGACGCGCAGAAGATCAACGGCAAGCAGGCGAAAACGATTTTGGGACACAGTTACCGCGGCAAAAAACGGCCAAGCGATCTAATCGCCGAGTTGGGGATGGAGCAAATCACCGACCGCGCCGCGCTGGAGGCGATGCTGCGCGAGATCATCGCCGCCAACCAAGCCAAAATCAAAAAGGACTACGCGACCCGCGCCGATCGCGTCGAAAGCATGGTGCTGGGGCTTTTGATGAAAAAGACCAACGGGCAGGCGAACCCGGCGATCGCCTCGGAAATCGCCAAAACCCTGTTGGCACAAAACGATGCCGCCTAACGAAGAAACCGCCGCGGGCGGGATCGTTTGCTGGCGCGACGGATCAGCGGCGACGGTAAAAATCCTTTTGGTCGCGTCCAAAAGGCATTCTGGATATTGGGGCTTCCCCAAAGGGCACGCGGAGCCGGGCGAATCGCTGCTGGCGGCGGCGATCCGCGAAATCAAGGAGGAAACGAACGTGGACGCGACGCTTGTATGCGGAAACAAGCGATGGACCGTCGAATACGAACCCGCTAGCGGCGTGCGCAAGACCGTGACCTATTTTTGGTTCGTTCCGCAGAACCCGAACGGCGTCCGCACCCAGGAATCGGAGATCAGCGGATTGGAATGGCGCGATTACCGAACCGTTTCCGCCTTGCTGACCCACGAAACCGACAAAAGGATGTACGAGGCTTTTTTGGCCGACACGGGGTTAGACGCCGATTGGGATCTTTTTGTCGCGGGAACGAACGAAAAATAGGCGCCGCTTCGTTTTTTCGATGACCCGCGCAAAACGAGTTTAGACTCGGTTTTTTGCTTAAAAAATAACTTATGTATGAATACATAAGTTAAAAAAATTTTTTGTCGAAAGTTCGCAAAAACCCCCGTTTTTTTCGCACTAAATAATATATGGGGAGGGAATCGCCTGTTTTCGGGCGTCGGGAAACCCGGGCTTTCGCCCGGTCGCCAAAAAGCGCCGCCTTCCCCGCTGAGCGTTGCCCATGCGTCCGGATCCGCCTATTTTGGCCCGGGCAAAGTTTGTTGCGGTTCTTTCAAAAACCGCGTTTAAAAAACCAAGGAGAGTCACACACGATGAAAAAACACAAATCAATATTGCCGCTGGAAGTGTTCGTCCGCGTTTGATATAATTTAACCATCAGGATCGGTGCGAACCA
>CAZPGT010000026.1:0-6485 GCA_964586345.1 uncultured Mycoplasmatales bacterium
TACCTAATCGTGGACGAGGCTTCCCAGGTGAACCTTCCCACCGGGGCGTTGGCGCTTTCGTGCGCCGAGCGCGCGGTGATCGTGGGCGACCTGAAGCAGTTGCCCAACGTCGTCGACTCCGCGGACAAGCGAAAGACCGACGCGGTCTTCGACCAGTACGACTTGCCCGAGGCGTTGCGCCACGCGGCCAACAGCCTGCTTTCGTCCGTGACCCAGTTGCTTCCCGACGTCCCGCGGACGCTTTTGCGCGAGCACTACCGCTGCCATCCCGACATCATCGGGTTCTGCAACGAAAAGTTTTACCAGGGCCAACTGCAGGTACTGACGGCGCGCAGACCCGGCGACAGGGCCATGGCGATCTACCGGACCCCGCCCGGAAACCACGCCCGCGGCAACGTCAACCAGCGCCAAATCGACGTCATCAGGCGCGAAATCTGTCCTGACTTGGATTTGCACGACGGGTCGGTCGGCATCGTCACGCCGTACCGCAACCAGGCGGACGCGCTGCAACAAGAATTCGCTGGCACGGCGGTCAAGGCGGACACCGCGGACAAATTCCAGGGCCAGGAGCGCAAGGTGATCGTCCTGTCGACCGTGGACAACGAAATCGGCGATTTCGTGTCCGACCCGAACCGGCTGAACGTCGCCGTCTCGCGGGCGATCGATCGGTTCATCCTGGTCACCAACGGCAACGATTCGGACCGCGAATCGCCGATCGCCGAATTGATCGACTACATCAAATACCACAACCACGATGAGGTCAAGACGGGCGTCAATTCCGTTTTCGACCTGCTTTACGGCGTCAACGCGCGGATGCGCGAAACCGTCCTAAGAAAATACGGGCGGGTCAGCGAATTCGACAGCGAGAACCTGGCCTACGCGGTGATTCGCGACGTTTTGAACCAAGAGCGGTTCTTCCAACTCAAGGTTTCCTTGCACGTGCCGCTGCGATCGCTGTTTTTGGACCTTTCGGGCCTGACCGAGCGCGAAAAATCGTTCGTCACGGGCGGGCTGTCCCACCTTGATTTCCTGGTTTCGTCGCGGCTGACGCACCGGCCGGTCCTGGCGATCGAGGTCGACGGGCACAAATTCCACGCGAACCCCAAGCAACAGGAGCGCGACGCGACCAAGGACGCGATCATGGCCAAATTCTCCATCCCGATGCTGCGCCTGAGGACGACCGAAAGCGACGAGGCGCGCCGCATCGAGCAAAAACTCGCGGGACTTGTCGCCTAAAAAACGCCCCGAAACCCAAAAAAATCCGCAAATCTCCTTTTATGTATTAAAATAGCATATAGCACTTCAGCATTTTGATATCGCCCGGGCGCCAAATCCCGCCTTTCGGTTTGAGAGTAGGCACGCTGATGGAAGCTGAAATCATTAGCGGGATTTGTCCGGGCGGGAATCAAACACGCTTGTGCTGTTAAATTCACAAGGAAACGATTAGATAATGTCAAGATACACTGGCAGCGTCTTCCGCCGCTCGCGGCGTTTGAATTTTTCGCTGCTCGAAAGCGGTAAAGAGTTCTCCAAGGGCAAAAAGCGCAATTCGATCCCGGGGCAGCACGGCAACAGCCGGATGCGCCCGAAGCTGTCCGGGTACGCCGAGCAGCTGCAAGAAAAGCAGCGGATGCAATACATGTACGGCCTGAACGACAGGCAGTTCCGGCGCCTGTTCGGGGTCGCGAAGAAAATGGAAGGCATCCTGACCATGAACCTGTTCAGGGTGCTGGAGTCGCGCCTGGACAACATCGTGTTCCGGATGGGGTTTGCGCCGACCCGCCGCGGCGCGCGGCAACTGGTCAGCCACGGCCACGTCAAGGTCAACGGCAAAACCGTCAACATCCCTTCGTATCTGCTGAGCGTCGGCGACGTCATCGAGCTGAAGTCCCGCGCGCACGGATTGCCGATGGTCAAGCAGACGGTCGAGTCCCACCGCTGGGCGCCGTTCACGGAAGTCAACCAAAAAACGTTCCAGGGAACGTACGTGCGCTACCCCGAACGCAACGAGCTGCCGATGGAAATCAACGAAACCTACGTGGTGGAATGGTACAAGCGGCTCGTGAAATAACCGCGCTTTGACCCCTGCCCACCCAACCGATCCCGGAAACACCCAAATGAAAAACAAACTGCTAATCATCGAATCGCCAAACAAAATCAAGACGCTCGAGAAATATTTGCCGGCCGATTTCGAGATCGTCGCCACGATCGGGCACATCAGGGATCTGAACAAATTCGGCTTGGGGTTCAACAGCCAGACGATGGAACCGCATTGGATCATCCCCAAACCGAAAGCCAACGAGCGCTCCAAAAAGGACATCATCGCCGAAATCAAGAAGAAAGCCAACAAGTCCGACGCGATCTACCTGGCCAGCGACCCGGACCGCGAGGGCGAGGCGATTTCGTGGCACGTGTACGAGATATTGGACGAGGCGGACCGCAAGAAGTGCAAGCGGATCGTGTTCAACGAGATTTCCAAGGACGCGGTCCTGAATGCGCTGGACCACCCGCGCGAAATCGACAAGAAATGGGTCGAATCGCAGTTCGCGCGCCGGATTCTGGATCGGATGATCGGCTTTCGGCTGTCGCGGCTCGTGCAAAACCAGCTGCACGCCGAATCCGCGGGCCGGGTGCAGTCGGTCGCGTTGAAATTCATCGAGGACCGCGAGAAGGAAATCGAGGCGTTCGTGCCGCGCAAATGGTGGACCGTGGACGTGTTGCTCGAGAACAAGACCCCGCTGGTGCTGCGGAAAATCTCGGACGCGGTCACCAAGCAGCTGCATTTCGAGGAACTTAAGGAAGTCTCCGGGATCGACTTCGATTCCGAGGCGGACGCCAAGGCGTTCGCGGCGACCTTGGGCGAGGATTACGAAATCTATTCGATCGATCCGCCCAAAATCCAATCCCACCACCCCAAAGAGCCGTACAAGACGTCGACGATGCAGCAGGACGGGGTCAACAAGCTCGGCTGGAACTCCAAGAGAATAGCGTCAGTCGCGCAGAACCTTTACGAGGGCGTGGACGTCGACGGCGAGCAGATCGCGTTGATCTCGTACCCGCGCACGGACAGCACGCGAATCGCGGACGCGTTCAAACGGTCCGTGGAAACGTTCATCGTCCAAAACTACGGCCAGCAGTACCTTGGCAAGCCCGCGCCCGCCAGGGCCAAAAAAGCCGCCCCGGTCAAAATCCAGGACGCGCACGAGGCGATCCGCCCGTCCGACGTGTCGATCACGCCCGAATCGATCAAGGCGAAGGTCAGCCGCGACCAATACAGCCTTTACAAGCTGATTTGGATCCGCACGGTCGCCGCGTCGATGGCGCCAGCGCAATACGAGCGCACCGACATCCGCTTCGCGAACAACGGGCACAAGTTCTACAGCTCCAGCCGCGTCGTGAAGTTCGACGGCTACACGAAAATCTACAGCCACTACGAGCCGCTCGAGCAGATCCACGTCTTGCCCCTTGGCGAGTTCGCGGTCGGCAAAAAGTTCCGCGCCGCCGAGGTGCAGGTCAACAAGCACGTGTCCTCCCCGCCGCCGCGCTTCACCCAGGCGTCGCTCATCGCGGCGCTGGAAAAATCGGGGATCGGCAGGCCGTCGACGTACAACACGATGGCCAACGTCGCCCTGAACCGCGGCTACGCCAACCTGGACGCGAAAAGCTTCGTGCCCACCACGCTGGGGCGCAAAGTGATAACCGAGCTCGAGAACCACTTCAACGGCATCATCAACAAAGAGTTCACCAAAAACATGGAGGAGAACCTGGACGAAATCGCCAACGGCAAGAAACAGAACCAGAAGTACCTGCTAAATTTTTGAGAAACATTCGAAAAGGAAGTAAACATGGCATTTGAAAAGATCGAAAAAGTCAAAACCGAGGTCGAGTACGTCGGCAGGGATTGCCCGAACTGCCAGTCGCCGCTGATCTACCGCTACAGCCACAAGACGCGCAACAAGTTCATCGGTTGCCCCAAGTTTCCCGAATGCAAATACCTCGAGCCGCTCGAAAAACCAAAACTGCTGGACGAGAACTGCCCCAAATGCGGCAAGCAGTTGGCGCAGCGCACCTCCCGCTGGAGCCGCGGCGGGCAGAACGCGTTCATCGGCTGCACCGGCTACCCCGACTGCAACTTCATGCGTTCGATGGACGGGCAGGAAATCGTGCCCAAGCCCAGAACCAGCAAAGCCCGCGGCAAAAAGAAGACCGCCCGCGCCAAAACCAAGAAAGCAAGCGACCCAGAAAGCGAATAAGCGGATTTTTGCCCCATTCTTTCTGGTTTGCTAGAATCAACCGAACGCCAATTTACGCGAATCCCAAGGGAAGTTAACCAAACATGCAAATGATCAAGTCGCAGCAAGAATTCGACGCGCTGCTCAAAAACGACAAGAAAGTCGTGATCGACTTTTACGCGGACTGGTGCGGCCCGTGCAAAATGATGGCGCCGTTCTTCGAGGAAGTCGCCAACGAAACGAAAGAAATGGTTTTCGCCAAACTGAACGTGGACGAACTGGAGGAAATCGCCGAATCGTTCGAAATCACCTCGATCCCCACGCTCATCGTTTTCGATCGCGGGAAGCCCGTCGGCCGCATTTCGGGTTTTTTGAACAAGGCGAAGATTCTAGAACTCATCGGTAGCTAGGGGCGGGGGCGCAAATTGTACGGCTTTCTCGCTTTGGACTTGGACGGCACGCTGCTCAACCGCGACAAGAAAATCGCCAAGCGCACGCTGGCCGCCCTGGACGAATACGCGCAAAGCAACCCGGATTCGGTGAACGCCGTGATCACCGGGCGCTACGAGTACTCCGCGCGCAAATACGTGAATTTCGTCAACGGCCAGTGCGCGGTTTTCAGGATCACTTATCTGGGCACGGGCAACGGCGCGCTGTTCTACGGGGTCGATCCCGAGACCAAGGCGCTGACGCTCATCGACCAATTGCTGGTCTCGCGCGACGACGCCAGCGAGATCTTCGACATCTGCAAAAGGCGCAAACTGATGTTCTGGGGCTACCCCCAGAACCTGCACAGGGGCGCGCCGATCGTGCTCAGCGCCGTGCCCGGGGCGTACGCGACCCATTTCTTCAGGTTCATCGACACGCACGTCGTGCGCTCGTTCGTGAACGACGACTATTCCAAAATCAACGTGGTCGCGGGATCGCGCAAAAAGCTGAACGCCGTTCTGAACGAGCTCAAGCGATCGCACGCGGGCAAATTCCAGATCTCGGAGACCTCGCGCTACATGCTCGAAGTAACCGCTGCGGGCGCGCACAAGGGCCGGATCGTGGAAGCGATTTGCGCCAAGCACGCGATTCCCGTTTCCGCGCGGATCGCGGTCGGGGACTCGAGCAACGACCGGGAGATGTTCGCCAGGGTCGGCACCAGGCTGGCGCCGATCAACGTGCGCGACCAGCTGCGCACGCTGGCCGACTACGTCGGCACCAAGCGGGGCGCGAAGCGTTTTTCGTGCCTGTTCGACGATTATTTGTTCAAACAAACTTCGCAACGAAATTAACACTATTTCGTATATAATTGTTCCGTCACGGATTATTCCAAGGAGTCAAACCACCATGGCTGTAAAGCGGGGAACCAGACTGAGCTGCTCGGCTTGCGACGAAATCAATTACATCACCCACAAAAACGCGAAGAAAAACCCCGAGAAGCTCGAGCTCAACAAATACTGTTCGCGCTGCCGGGCGACGGTCCTGCACAAAGAGATCAAGAAGAAATAGAACGCATGGCAGTCAAGAAGACGCGAGACAAGGCTTCCTCCCTCAAGCACGAGGCGATCAAAAAACTGTTGCGCGAGAACGGCGCGGACGCGATTCTGATCGCGTCCGACCAGAACCGGCTGTGGTTCACCGGGTTCGCGGCGACCTTCGGTTTTTTGCTCGTCAGCGCCAAAAAGGCGGTCCTGGCGACCGACCCCCGCTATTTCGAGGCGGCGCAAAGGCAGATCGAGACCGCCGAGGTCGTGCTCTACCAAGGCACCAAGACCGTCGAGGAAATCGCCAAGAAGATGAACGTGCGGCGCCTTTTGATCGAAGGCGAGTACCTGACGTTCGCTTACGAGCCGCTGCTTGCCCGGCTGGCCCCCGAAAAACCCAAGGCGGTAAGCTCCCAGGCGTTGCGCGCGGTCAAGGCGCCCGACGAGCTGAGGCTGATGCAAGCGGTCGTGGACATCACCGCGAAGGTGGGCAACAGGCTGCCCGAATGGATCAAGCCGAACATGACCGAAATCGATTTGGCCAAGAAAATCACGATCGAGCTGATCAAGGCGGGCGGCGCGAAGGATTCGTTCGACCCGATCGTCGCCTCGGGCCCGAACGGCTCCAGCCCCCACCACCACCCGACCAACCGCAAAATGCTTTTGGGCGATTTCGTCACGTGCGACTTCGGCACGACCTACGGGGGCTATTGCTCGGACATCACGCGCACGTACGTGGTCGGGGGCAAACCCAAGAGCCAGCGGCTGGTCAACGCGTACC
>CAZPGT010000026.1:6495-9117 GCA_964586345.1 uncultured Mycoplasmatales bacterium
ACCGCGCCGTGGACGAGGCCAACCGGAAGGGCATCAGCGCGTGCCGCGCCGGGATGAAGGGATCGGAACTGGACGCGGTGTGCAGGCAACACATCGCCAAGACCGAGTTCAAGGACCGGTTCGTGCATTCGACCGGGCACGGCGTTGGCATCGACGTGCACGAGTTGCCAAACGTCTCGCCCGCTTACGCCATGCCTTTGCCCGAGAACTCCGTGGTGACCGTCGAGCCCGGGATCTACATCCCCAAGGTCGGCGGGATCCGGATCGAGGACATGGTTTTGGTCAAAAAGAAAAAGTCGATCTGGATGTCCGAGAAAATCAAGCGCATCAAGCTTTAGCGCCGGTTCAAAGCGGACGCGAAAACATTCTAGACGGGAAAGCAATCAGACATGTCCGGATGGAGCGGAAAGACCGAAGACAAGATTTTGGATTTGAAGATCGCCAAGGCGGCCGCGCCCGCGCCCGCCAACGCGAAACAAAGCCCGTTCGCGCTGAAGACCAAGCCGATGACGCTGCTGGTCGGCGCTTTTTTCGTGGCCCTGTGCTTCGTGGAAATGGCGATGGCCGCCGCCGCGATCCTGGGCGTTGGCACCCAGACGTTGCAAACCAGCCCCACGGTCGGCGGGACCGCGGTCAGCATCCCGTTCACGCTGCTTTGGGAAGCGAACTACGATTCCGGTCTGACGCCCGCGGGGACGCTGCCGAACATGTCGTTTTCGTCCTACGGCATCGCGATCGTGATCATCGGCATCGTGGCGATCGCCGTTTACGTCGCTTACCTGGCGACGGTCTGGTCCAAGGACGGTTTTTACGTGTCGTTGCCCGCGTCCGCCAAAAAGCGGCAGCTTTCCTTTTTGGTGGCGGCGGGCGCGTATTTCTCGGCTCTCCTCGTTTTGCTTTTCGTTTGCGTCGGCCCGCCCGCGGCAAACGTGGCGCTGGCGCCCGGGACGCAAATCGTCTTGGGGACGGTTTTCGAGGCGCGGGTGGTTTCGGGCGCCGGAGGGACGTCGAACGACTTTTTGCTTTCGCCGACCGCGTTCGGCGCCTTCGCGGCCGCGATGCAAATCGTCAATTTCTTTTTGGCCGCCGCCTGGTTGGTCGCGTTCAATTGCCGGATGGATTTCAAAAAGAAGGCCTAAACGAAAACCCGTCGCTCTGCGGACGGGTTTTCGTTTCTCACGGCCCGCTGCGCCCTTACTTTCGGGCCGTGGGTTTTCCGCCTTCGGGTTTTTCCGTTTGGAACGCACAAATTTTGCCGAAATTCCCTTTTTTAATTAAAATATTTGTGAATTTTAGAGAGGGAAAAACAATGCAAACCCAGAATCCGGACCAATACGCAGCCGAGGATCCGGGCCAATACCAAGCTGATGATCTGGATCAGCAACAAGGCGCAGATCCGGACCAATACGCAGCCGAGGATCCGGGACAGTACCAAGCCGAGGATCCGAATCAGTATTACCAAATCCCCAACCAAAACCACTATTACCAAGGCCCCAACCCGAACCGATATTACCAACCCCCCAACCCGAACCAATACTATTACCAGCAACAGCAGCCGCAGCGCAAGAAATTCGGGTTGCACACGAAAGCCTCGACTTTCCTTTTCGGCGTCATTTTCGTCGTTTTGAGCCTAATCGAGATGGCGTTGTTTTCGGCCGGCGTTTTGGGCCAACAGACAATCGACGCTTCGATCAACTACGCGGGAACCGCGGCGACGATCAAGTTTACAAAATTGTGGTCGATGTACATCGACGTGGCCACCGCCAGCCAATTGTTGCTCGACCCCTTCGCCTCGATGCCCGCGCTGGGGCTATCCCCGCTGGCAATCGCGATCATCGTCATTGCCGCAGCCGCGTTCATCGATCTGATCGTTTTCGCGATCATTTGGTCCAGGGACCCTTTTTTCGTCAACATGCCCGCCAAGCAGGGTGCACTTTCAGTCTCGATGATCGTCAGCGCGCTATTTTTCTCCGTCTTTTTGATTCTGTGCGCCGTAGCGATGATCCCGCCCGACATAATGACGGCCACCACCGATTTGGGGATGGTTTTCACGATTAATATCCCCTCTACGGGCGCGGCGCTTTACCAAATCGTTCGCAGCGCGTTTGGGCTTTTCTTCGCCTCGTTCGGCCTCCTCATCTTCTTCGGGTCGGGGGTTTGGCTGATTCTGTTCAACTGCGTTGATTTCGCGTCTTCAAAACAGGCGTACCAATACCAACGTTACTAAAGTCGGTAACCGCGCGCGAGAAAAAAACGCGGGGGCGTTCCCCGCGTTTTTTCGTTATTTCCCGTCCGGGTTGACGAATTCCAAGAACCTGTCGATTTCGTCGGACGGGCACACGACCGAAACCAAGTCGGCCTGCATCAAGACCGTGTCCGCGTCCACGGGGAAAATCAGCTTGTCCTGCCGCTGGATGGAAATCACGTTCGCCCCGGCGTGGGCGCGGATGTTGACGTCCGACAGCTTGCGGTCGAACAGTTCGGGGTTGGTGACGTTGGACTTGACGATGCTGATCGATTTGCCCAGGGTGACGATGTCCGCGTTCGTCTTGTGGATCATTTTCAAGACGATGTTGTTGCCGACCACTTCCTCGGGGATGACCGCTTCCTTCACGCCGATCG
>CAZPGT010000027.1:0-8968 GCA_964586345.1 uncultured Mycoplasmatales bacterium
CCGTCGACCTCGAACGTCGCGTACGTCGGCGCGATCTGGGCGTTCCTTGGCAGTTCCAGGGACCCGGGGTTGATCGTGACGATCCCGTCGATTTCGCCCAGATCTTGCACGTGCGAGTGCCCGTACACCATCGCGTCCGCCCCGTGGCTTTTGGCGATCCGCGCCAAATTCCTTTTCCACGCCTCGGGGTTAAGGCGCGACGCCTGGTGCCCGTGCAGCAAAATGAACCGGACGTTCTCGATCTTGAACAGCTCGATCTCGTTGCCGACCAAATCGTTGTTGCCCGCCACCCAGAAATGGGCGTGCTCGCGCATGAACGCCTCGGTCGTGCAATGGTCCCCCGCGTGCAGCACGACGTCCGGGCGCAGCCGCTGGATCAGCTCGACCCACCTTTCGTTCCGCGTGTGGGTGTCTGAGACGCACAATACTTTAGTCATTCTGGTTAGCTCCGTTTCGCAATTTCCTCTGCAGGTCCCTGGCGACCGACTCGGGGACGATTTGGCACAGTTCCTCGAGCGTCGCGTCTCTCATGCCGCTAACCGTCCCGAACAGCTCGAGCAGCTTCGCTTTCCTGACCTTGCCAAGGTTCTTCACGCCGTCCAGCGCCGACGCTACCGCGGATTTGCGGCGCGTCCGCCTGAAATAGCCGATCGCGAAGCGGTGGACTTCCTCCTGGATGTTGCAAAGGTAAAAATAAAGGTTCGATTTCTTGTCCAGGGCGATCGTCCTGTTCCCGGGCAGCTGGATGCGGTCGGTCCGGTGCTTTTTGTCCTTCGCCAGGCCGATCAACGCCACGTCGCCGTCCACGAATAGCTGGCGCAGCGCCTTTTGCGCCGCGGCGACCTGGGGTTTGCCCCCGTCCACGACGATCAGGTCGGGCAGCGGCCTTCGTTCCCTCAGCAGCCGCAGGCAGCGGCGGTACACGACCTCGTGCATGTAATCGTAGTCGCCTTTGGCCGCGTCGTTGCGGATCTTGTATTTGCGGTATTCCTTCTTGTTGGGCTGCCCGTTCTCGTACACGACCATCGCCGCCACCCGGTCGACGTTGAAGATGTTGGAGTTGTCGAACGCCTCGATGCGGCTCAGCTGGTTGACGCCCAACAGCTCGCCCAATTCCCGGTTGGCCGCGAAGTTCCGGCTTTCGGCCAAGTCCAGCGTCTTGAATCTCAGGTTCAGGTCGTTGCCCGCGTTCTTGATCGCGGTCTCCAGGATCGTCTGCATCGCGCCCCTTTGCGGGTTGACGATTTTGATCCCAAGGCTGTTTGACAGCAGCTTGATCCGTTTCGCGTCCAACGAAAGGTAAAGCGCGCTTGGCTTAACGTTCGAATCGTAGTAGCGGTGCAGATACCCCGCCACCTCGTCGCTGATGTCGCCAACGAACTTGGACACGACCGAGCTTTTGCTCAGCAGCCTGCCCCCCACGTACGAGAAGATCGCGATGCTGACGTAGTTTTCCTTGGTCATGTAGCCAACGAAATCCACGTCGCGGCCGGACTTGAGGTTGACCATCTGCCCGTCGCCAAGCAGCGCGATCGCCTTCTGCAGCTCCAGATAGCGGTTCGCCTGCTCGAAGTCGGTCCGCCCCGCCGCGGCGGCTTCCTTCGCCCGCAGCTCGGCCACGATCTCCTTGGCGCCCTTGGTGAAGAAATTGTCGATTTTCGCCTTCATCGCCGCGTATTTCTCGGGCGTGTCCTCGCCGACGCAGGCGCCCATGCACATGTTCAGGTCGTAATAGAAGCACTTCCTGTTCCCGGGCCCGGCGCATTTGCGCAGCGGGAACAGTTTCAGCAGCAGGTTGTAGATTTCGTAGGCCTTCATCTCCGCGTTCGCGAACGGCCCGTAGTATTTGCCCCGCTTGGGATCGTATTCGTGCGTGTAAAGCAGCCGCGGCTTCCGCTCGTTGGTCACTAGGAAATACGGGTAGCCGTTGTTTTCCTTCAGCAGGATGTTGTACCGGGGCTTATGCAACCGTGAAGTCCACGTCGTCGATGTCCTGCACCAGCCGCGCGGTCTTGTTGTCGCTGGGGCGCAGGAAGTATTGGTTGACGCGCCTGAACAGGTTTTTCGCCTTCCCGACGTAGATGATTTCGCGGTATTTGTTCTTCCAAAGGTAGCACCCGAACGTCTTGGGCGCGTTCTTCAGTTTTTTGGCCAGCGCCTGGTTGATTTGCGGCATCGAAAATCGCCAAATGTTTTCGATATTAATTTAAAATAAGTGTTAATATTATCAATCGATAATATTGTATATTGAAAAACGAACTTTTCGAAAAATCCAATGAAATTATCCAAGCGGCAAAACCGCTTGCTCAAAGTCATCATCGACGAATACACCGCGACCGCGGCGCCGGTGAGCAGCAAGCTTTTGATCAAGAAATATTTTAAGGATTTGTCGAGCGCCACGATTCGCAACGAGATGTACATCCTGGAGAAAATGAACCTAGTGGAGAAAATGCACACCTCCTCGGGCCGGATGCCTTCGTTGGCGGGTTATCGGTATTACGAGGAGAACCTGCTTGAGCCCAACGACGATTTGGAGATCCGCAACCGCCTGCGCAAAATCCTGGCGTCCCGGACCAAATCGATCGACGAGGTGATCGAGGTCTCGGTCAACTTCATCAACGAGATCACCAAGCTGCCCTCCATCGTCACGCACATCAAGATCGACGACCGCCTGTGCCGGATCGATCTGATCCGGCTCAGCGCGAACATCGCGCTCGTGCTGGTCGTCTCGTCGTCCGGGAACATCATCAAAAAGACGATC
The DNA here is from genome assembly GCA_964586345.1 of uncultured Mycoplasmatales bacterium. Taxonomy (GTDB): domain Bacteria; phylum Bacillota_I; class Bacilli_A; order Mycoplasmatales; family Mycoplasmoidaceae; genus Mycoplasmoides. Next base: position 2,762 of record CAZPGT010000027.1, read on the forward strand.
AACTTCCGCGACGAGCGCCAGTTCGGCGACGTGGCGACGTGCATCAAGGTTTTCAACGACCGGCTGGTCGACTCGAAATTCTCCGAGATCGAGACGAAGCTCGTCGCGCTGAAAAAGATAATCAAGCAGAAAGTGTCCGAGTACGAATACGTGATCCAGGAGATCGTCAACAAGATCTTCGATTTCAACACGCGCTACAAAAGCGACATCTACGGCACGAACAACCTCATCAAGAACGGCGAGTTCCTGGATCGGGACAAATTGATCAAAATAATGGATTTGCTCGAAAACACGTCGGTTTGGGAACAGATCGCGTACAATCTGCAGAACACGGGGAAGACGTTGATCACGTTCGGGGACCAAATCGGGTTCGAGGGCGTTTCGGTCGCCTCGACGGCGTTCAACGTCGGCGAGGGGACGAAACACCAGATATCCGTCGTCGGGCCGACGCGGATGGATTACGCCAAGGTCAAGGGGTTGCTGAACATTTTCAAGGAAGAGATCGAGAAAATAGGCTCCGCCGATGAGAAAGACAAAGATAAATATTAGGCCCTTGGTCGCGCGCACCAAGAAAATCAAAAGGCGGCTGCTCCGATCCGACCCGGGGCTGGGCAGGGTTTACAAGGACTTGGGCGCCCAAACGATTTTCACCAACCTCCTAGCGATGGTTTGCTTCTTTTGGATTTTCCGCAACCAGGACACGCTTGGCGACCTCATCAACCCGAAACAGATCAAAAAGGCCCCGCTGGACGAGCCCGACGGGCTAACCGCGGCTTTCGCGGCGATCGTCAATTTCGGGGCCGACGTTTATTTCGGGGATGCCGAAAAGGACTATTTCCGCAACGAGGCGAAATTCGCAGAAGCCGCCAAGGAGCACGCGGCGCGGCTGGCGGGGCTGTGCGCGGACGGCTCGATCTGCGGCGCGAACGTGGCCAAAGCGATCCAAAGCTGCTTCGAGGCGTTGATCAATTTCAATTTCATCGATTTCTACACGACGAAACTCAACGTCTTGAGCCAGGGCGACGAACCCAACCGCTACGACGGGCTGGTGCTGCTCATCGAAAGGCAGATCGACTACCTGAACGAGTCGTACGCGTCGTTCAAGGAGGCGAACTCGCCCAATTTCAATTTCGTGTTCAAGACCATCATCACGTTAAGAAAAAAAATATACTAGCCTATGATCAACCGCGACAAATACCCCGTTTTGGCCAAAATCGACGATTACGGCGATTTCCGCGCGCTCCCGGCGAAGGATCTGGACGCGCTGGCGGATGAAATCCGCGCGTACATCATCGCGCTGAGCGAGCAGAAATCGATCCACCTGGGCAGCAACCTTGGGATCATCGAGACGACGATCGGGCTCAGCCGCGCGTTCGATCTGGACGAGGACATCGTCTTCTACGACACGGGGCACCAGGCCTACGTGCACAAGATCATCACGGGCCGCAAAGACCTGTTGCACACGATCCGCGACACGGACGGGCTTTCGGGGATGCAAAGCATGAAGGAATCGCCGTACGACTATTACGCGGGCGGGCACGCGGGCAACTCGCTTTCGATCGCGGCGGGTTATCTGGAACGCGTCAAATACGAGCAAGGGCTTTTGGTCTCGCGTTGGACTAGCACGCTTGACAACCTGATCCGGCTCGAAAACAAGCCGCGCAAGGTCAAGAAGCTCAATAGGATCAAAAAGCGCCTGAAGGCGACGCCCAAGCTGGTGGTGCCGATCATCGGCGACAGCGCGCTGGCCAACGGCATGGCGCTGGAGGCGCTGAACGACATCAGTTTCCGCAAGATGCGCCCGATCATCGTCATCAACGACAACGGCATGTCCATTTCCCAGGCGGTCGGGTCGATCCCCGAGATGATTTCCAAGATCAAGACGAACCGGCTGGTGGGATGGATCGAGAAGGGGCTTTACAAAATGCTTTGGAACACCGAACCGGGGAAATCGGCGTACCGGTTCATTTACCGCGCGTTCCACGGCATCGGCAAGCGTGTGTCGGGCAGCAACCTGTTCACCGCGCTGGGCTACCAGTACATCGGCCCGATCGACGGGCACAAGATCAAGGACGTCATCGTCGCCGCGGACAAGGCGAAATGGTACCAAAGGTTCCAACCGGTCGTTTTGCACGTGAAAACCCAAAAAAGCCGCGGCCTGAAGGGCCACGAGGCCGACAAGGTGGGCGCGTACCACGCGTCCAGCGTCGGGGACGGGGGCGAGAAGCTGACCGGCGAATATTTGGCCGAGCACCTTTCCGCGTGGGTCGCGCTGAACGAGAAAATCAAGGTGATCAACCCCGCGATGACGTTCAACTCGGGCTTTCTGAACTTCGCGAAGGTCAACCCGGGCAACTATTACGACGTGGGCATCTGCGAGGAGCACGCGATCAGCTTCGCCAGCGGCATGGCGATCAAGGAACTGAAGCCGTTCGTGGTCGTCTACTCGTCGTTCCTGCAGCGCGCGTACGACCAATTGCTGCACGATTTCGCGCGGCTGAACCTGGGCGTGACGCTTTTGGTCGACCGCGCGGAGATATCCGGGGGCGACGGGGATTCGCACCACGGCATTTTCGACGTCGGCTTCCTGAAAACGTTCCCGAACACGGTGATATACGCGCCTTCGAACGTGGCCGAGGCGAAGCTATTGATCGACCACGCGATGGAGACCGACGGCAAAATTGTCGCGATCCGCTATCCGAAGAAACTGCCCTACGTGCAGCTAAACGAGGCGCAGGCCGAGGCGTTCAAAAGGCTGGTCGCGGCGGGAACGTGGAAAACGTACGAGACAAGCGAGGGCAACGACCGCGTCGTGGTCACCTACGGCAACTGGGTCAACGTCTTTCTGGACGCGATCCGCGAGAAGGGCGCGAAAGTCGACGTCGTGCACGCCGTGCGCGTCAACGGCTACGACCCGCGGGAGATAGAAAAAATCGCGCGGCGCTACACGCACATCTGCGTCTTCGAGGAAGTGTACGGGCCCGTCGGCTTGGCCAACGAGTTTTTGTCCCAAACCGACCCGAGCCGGAACAAAGTGACCGCCAAACACTTCGCCAGGTTCCCCGGCGCGGGCAAAAACAAGGACATTTACGCGCGCAACGGGATGGACCCGGCAAAGACGCTGGAAGAGTTTATCGCTTCTTCTTTCTAACCGACGCGAAATACGCGTTGATTTGCCCCAAAAGCCTCGCGAAAGCTTTGTCGATGTTTGTCTTGGCGATCGCGCGGATCGAGACGATGTCGTAGTACTTTCCGTATTTTTTTACTTCCCGTCCGGGTTCGCATTTGTCGGCCACGAACAAGACCTTGATCAGCTTGCTCAGCCTTTTTTTGGCGGGCTCGGTGTGGTAGTACACCGCGTCCAGGATCCGCGCGTCGTCGAAAAGGTAGTCGCGCTCCATGATGTAAGCGCCCACGTACGGGTGCAGCGTCTCGACCGAGGTGAACGTTCCGATCCCCATTTTTTTGGCGTAGCGCAAAAGCTTGGGCCTCGGGAACTCCTTGGCCAAGTCGTGGAACAGCCCGGCCGCGTACGCGGCGCGCCAGTCTTTCAGCCCGTTCAGGCGCGCCAGCCGCATGGCGTACCTGGCGGTGCGCTGGCAATGTTCCCACCTGGCCGCGCTGAGATGGTTAGCGATCCGTTCGCGGGCATAAAGCAGGTTCGCGTTGATGTAGCGGACGGTCGCCGCGGACATGTGCCTGCGATCCGATTTTTCGCGCAGCCGCGTCGACGCGGCGTTGGTTCTCGTGGCGCCAAGGAACCGCATGCGGTAGCGTTCCACGTTCGCCCCGTCCGCGTCGTGCCCGGGGCGCGAGACGTAGACGATTTGCGCCATGTCCGCGATCGCGTCGGCCTCGTGCCACTTCGAAAAGCCGTTGACCTGGTCGCCGCCGATGAGCAAATAGATCCGCGCTTTGGGGAATTTTTTGGCGAAATGGCGCACGAGGTTGACCGAGCGTAGGTTGCGGTTTCTCACGTCCCACAGGCACAGCCGCATTTTCTTGCTGCCGCGGATCGCCGCGCGCACCATCGCGATCCGGTGCCGGGCGGGGGTCGCCGCGCGGTTTTTCAGGTCGCCCGAGTACGTGGGCACGAAATAGACCGCGTCGGGACGCAGTCTTTTGGCGCAAAGCCGCGCCGCGGCCATGTGCCCGGAATGGATCGGATCGAAGCTGCCCCCGAAAATGACGATTCTCTTCACGGCTACAGCCTCCCCCCGGGGATGACGATCGGCTCGGACACGGTTTTTGGGGCGGACACGACGACGCGCCCGATGTTCTTGAGCGCGACGAAGCCAAGGTTGTTGAGCGAAAGCAGGTTGGCCGGCTTGGACAAGTCGCGTTCTACGGCGACCCACCCCGGGCGGGTTTGAGGCGCTTCCGCCCCGATGTTGGCGATTCTGAGCCTAGCGCGGTTGCTCATGTGCGCGACCGCGACCGCCTTCGCGCCCCCGCGCCTTTGGTCCGGGAACAGGAAAATCTCGGCCAAGCCGTCGATCGCCAGGCGTCTGGCGGCCCGCAGTTGGTACACCGTTGTTTTCCATTCCGAGTTTTTGCCGTAGAACCGCTTGAGTTGGTCGGGATCCATGACCGACTGGAAGCTATCCGCGTCCGCGAACCCGGGCAAATCGATGAGCCGCCCGGACTTGGGCAGCTTGATTTGCTTGACGTTTTGCGTCGTGTTCTTGTGGTGGCTGACCGTCAGCGGAGCGGCGGATTCGATCTTTTGCCGGCGCAGCAGCCAGTTGATGAGCGACGATTTGCCCGCGTTCGTGGGCCCGCAGAAAACTGCCTTCAGCCGCGCCGCGAACGCCGCTTCGAGCGCGTCGCGCAGGGCGGGGTAGTTCATGTTGGCGAAAACCGAGCACAAAACGAATCCCGGCGCGCCGCCGGGGATGGCGGTTTCGAGCCATCCGCGGATCGTCCGCTCGGCTTTCGGCAGCGTCTTGGCGTCCGCCAGGCAATCGATTTTCGAAACGACCAAACAAAACGCCTTCGCGCGGCTTTTGATCCGCGCGATCCGTTCCGTCTCGAAAAGCAATTGCGCGGGCGCGCAAACGTAGAACGCCGCCGCGTTCGCGTAGTCGAACCCGTCCAGGACGCCGCTGACGTGGGTTTGGATCGCCTCGGCGTCTGGTTGGGGATCTTGGCCGTAGTGCGTCAGTTTGAAGCAGCGCTGGCACAGCGACGCCTTCTCGATGACCGGGGTGTACCCGATCCGGGACGCGTCCGAGGTCAAGACGATCCCGCAGCCCGCGCACTTCCTGTTACAGGATCTCATTGGCGCCGCTCACCAGTTCCTCGTTGGCGGGGGAGATGTTCAGGAAGTTGTTTTGCTCCAGCCGCGAGTAAATCATCTTTTCCAGGATCGTCTGGAACCGCCCGCTGCCCGCCTTGAGGCTGTGCACGACCTCCAGCAGCGGGTGGACCAGCACGGATCTGCACCCCAGCCGGTTGGCGGCCAAAATGTCCGTGATGAGCTGGTCGCCGAGGAAAACGATGTTCTCGACGTTCAGCCCGTTCTTTTTGATGTGCTTCTTGATTTTGCGCACCAACGGCTTCTTCGCGTTCCACAGGTACCCGTCGATCACGTCGGCGCGCACCAGCTCGTCGCAGAACTCGCTGACGCGCTTTTTCGTGTTGTTGGACACGATCCACACCCTGATGCCGCTCCGCTTGGCGCGCGCGAGGAACTCGCGCACCTGCTGGTTTGGCTTGCGGCTGAAATGGGGCACGAGCGTGTTGTCCAGGTCGCAATACAGGACGCTGATGTTCTGGCTGATGAGCCCGTAGACGTTCAGGTCGTCGAACTTCTTGATGTAGATGTTGGGGCGGAAATAGTTCAAAAAGGTGTCTTTGTTGCGCATCGTGTCGGTTCGGGCTACGGAATCCGCGCGTCCGCGGCGTCGGGCACGGGCGGACGGGACATCCGCGCGTCCAAGCCCGCCAGCGGGACGTCCGCGACGGCGGTCTGGACGGCTTCCCCGCTACTTTTATAGCACAAAAAGTGTTTTTGCTGCGGATTTATCGTCAGCGCGGCGACGAGCCGGTGCGGGTTGGACTTGGTTTGGCCCAGCAGCGCCTTGCCCATCGTGGAGCGGCTCAGCTTGATCAATTCGCTTAGATCGACCCGCTACGCGCCGTTGGCCGACACCAGAACCGCCTGCCCCGGCGCGCGGGGGTCGATTACGCCGCAGCCGATCAGGC
>CAZPGT010000028.1:0-8853 GCA_964586345.1 uncultured Mycoplasmatales bacterium
CACCCGGGTTACGGATTTGGGTCCAACAAGGGGTACGGCACGAAGCGGCACCGCGAGGCGCTTGCGGCGCGCGGGCCGATCCCCGGGGTCCATCGGTTCAGTTACAGACCGATTAAATTGTTAAAATTATTCCGTTAACCCCCGAAACGAGCCACGCCAATGCAAGATTTCGACCTTTTGGACCGTTTGCGCGAACGCGGGCTGATCGCCCAGGTGACGTTCGAGGACGAATTGCGACGGTCGCTGAAAACCCAAAAAATCAATTTCTACGTCGGGTTCGACCCGACCGCGGACAGCCTGCACGCGGGGCATCTGCTGATGCTGCGGATCGCCAAGGCGTTCCAGGACGCGGGGCACACGCCGTTCGTCGTCTTGGGCGGGGGGACCGGCCACGTGGGCGATCCCAGCGGCCGCACCGACATGCGCCAGCTGCTGTCGCCCGAGGCGATCGGCGCGCACGTGTCCAGGTTCGCGGAACAGATCAAACGCTTCCTGTCGTTCTCGGGGCCCAACGCGGCGCAAATCCTGGACAACGCGGATTGGCTGCTTCCCATAAGATGGGTCGAGCTGCTGCGCGAGATCGGGCCGCACGTGTCGGTCAACAGGATGCTGGCCGCGGAGGCGTACAAGGCGCGGTGGGAACGCGGATTGACGTTTTTGGAACTCAATTACATGGTGATGCAGGCGTACGACTTCTTGCACCTGAACCGGACCCGCGGCGTCGTGTTGCAGATCGGCGGCAGCGACCAGTGGTCCAACATCCTTCTGGGCGCGGACCTGATCCGCCGCCTGCGCCAAACGGGCGCGTACTGCCTGACCGCCAACCTGCTGACCAATTCCCGGGGCGAGAAAATGGGCAAGACCGCCGGGGGCGCGCTCTGGCTGGATCCGGCCAAGGTCTCCCCGTACGATTTTTACCAATATTGGGTCAACGTCGACGACGCGGACCTGAAAAAGCTGTTCTTGGCGCTGACCGACGCCGACGCGCGGCAAGTCGCCGCGTTGGACGGCGCGGCGGGCAAGCGGCTGGCCGAGGCGAAGCGCGAGCTGGCGTTCCTGGTGACGCGGAGCGTGCACGGGCAAAGCGCGGCGGAGCTGGCGAGAAGCCAGTCCGAGGCCGCGTTCGCCGGCAACGACCCGGAAGGGATGCTTGAGACCCAGCTGACGCTTGGCGACGACTCGGTCGCCGCGGTCCTGGTCGATTTGGGGCTATCCGAATCCAAGTCCGCCGCCCGCCGGCTGATCGCCGAGGGCGGGGTCTGGATCGACGGCGAGCCCGTCGCGGATCCCGCCGCGCGGCTAAGCGCGCGGGCGCTTGGGCAAAAGACGTTCGTGATCCGCAAGGGCAAAAGGCGCCGCGTCAAGGTAAGATTGAAGGAGTAAGGCATGAAAAAGCAAGCTAAGGCGAAAAAAGACTATTCTTGGGACTTGGACGCGATCCTGGGCGGCATCACGCTCGAACGGCTCCACGCGCAATGGAAGGACGCGTGCGAGGGCGCGATATCCGCCTACGCGAAGGGCAAGTGCTTCGCGGCACCCGGAGCGTTCGGATCGTTTTTGGCCGCTAGCAAAAAGTTCACTTTGCTTTCCAACCGGCTGACGAACTACGTGCACAACAACCTGAACGAGGACATCGCGAACCCGAAATGGAACGAGTGGAGGCAGAAGATCGCGCTCGAAAGCGCCGGGTTCGCCGCGCGGATGTCGGATTTGCCCAACGCGATCATCAAAAACAGGGCGCGGATCGAAAGGCATCTGGCCTTGCCGCGCTTCAGGGAGTGGCGGCGCCATTTCGAGCTGACGTTCCGCGAGCAAGGCCACCTGCTGTCGGACGCGGAAGAAAAGCTTTTGTCGCGGCTGGCGATCCTCAACCCCGCGGCCGGGGACGTGTTCGACACGCTGACGCGTTCGGAGATAAGGTTCGCGGACGCGGTGTCCTCGCGCGGCGCGCGCAGGAAAATCAAGACGCTCGCGGACGTGCCCCCGCTCTTGCAGTCCCGCGACCGGGAGCTGCGCAAGTCCGCGTGGCTGTCGCGCTTTAACGCGTACTACGCGTACAAGGAGACGCTGGCCAAGACGCTGTACCACGCGTACCTGAACTTCAACACGAACGCGAAAATCCGCAAGCACAGGGATTACGTGTCCCAAACCGCGTTCGAGGACGAGATCCCCGTCTCCTTCATCCGATCCGTGTACGACAACGTCGCGCGCTTCGCGCCGCTGGCGAAACGGTTTTCCTCGATCGTGAGGACCGCGGCGCGCAAACGCCTCGGCCTAAAAAAAGTCGAGCCGTGGGACACGCAGGTGCCGCTGTTCAGGTCCGCAAAAAAATACACGATCGAGGACGCGCAAAGGATCGCCCTGGAAGCCTTGGCGCCCATGGGCGAGGCGTACGGGAACATGGTCAAGAAGGCGTTTTCGGAACGGTGGATCTCGTGGTTGCCCAAGCCGGGGAAGCAGACGGGCGCGTACTCGATCGGCAACGCCGAGGGGCTGCCCAAATACTACATTTCCATGAACTTCGACGGCACGCTGCGCTCCGTGTACACGATCGTGCACGAGCTGGGGCACTCGATGCACACGTGGAAGCTGCTCGAGAACCAAAAGATCTACACGGACGTGTCGATCTTCTACGCGGAAATATCGTCGATCGCCAACGAGATGCTGCTCAACCACCACCTGCTCGAAAGGCACAAAAACGACCCGAAGACCAAGATAACGGTCCTGATCGAGATGATCCAGAATTTCTTCGCGACGACCACGCGCCAGATCATGTTCAGCGACTTCGAGCACGCGGCGAACGAGAGAATCAACGCCGGCGAGGAATTCAGCAGCTCCGCCGCGTTCGACCTGTACGCGCGAATGCACGAGAAGTACCTGGGATATTCCAAGAAGGCGGTCGAGGGCCTGAAGCGGGGCAACCTGAGAAAGAGCCTTTCGATCATCGTTTCCGTGCCCCACTTCTACGCGGGGATCTTTTACGTCTACAAATACGCGGTCGGGCAGATCGCCGCGATCGTGGCGATCAAGCGCGTCATGGAGAAAAAGCCCAAGGCGCTGGAAGACTTCATGGGGTTCATGGCGTCGGGCAACTCGCTGCCGCCGCTGGACACGATCAAGCTTCTGGGCGTCGATCTGACCCGGCGCGAGCCGTGGGACGAGGCGTACGCGATCGTCAGCGGCTGGATCGACGCGCTGCGCGCGGAACTGAAGAAAACAAAATTGGCGTAAAAACGCTTTTCATATTTATAATTGCTAATGTAAGTTTGCGCCAGCAAACGCGTCATCGCACCCGCCGCGCCTAGCGAGCGCGGCCCCTTTCGGAGTTTGCATTCACATGATCAACGAAATGAGCCAGTCGGCTTTGACCAAAGAGCCCACGAAGATTTACGCATTCGGCGGCCTGGACGAAATCGGCAAGAACATGTACGGGATCGAGTACAAGGACGAATTGGTCGTCATCGATTGCGGCATCAAATTCGCCAACGAGGAACTTTTGGGCATCGACGGCATCGTCGCCAATTTCGAGCACCTGAAGAAAAACGTCCACAAGCTGAAGGCGGTGATCATCACCCACGGGCACGAGGACCACATCGGGGGCATCCCGTACTTGCTGAAGGAAGTGCCCGTGCCCGCGATTTACGCGCCCAAGATCGCGTCCGAGTTCATCATGCGCAAGATGCACGAGCACAAGAACCTCAACCCGACCGAGATCGTCGTGTACGACGACTTCACCGAATTCAAGACGAAGCACTTCAAGATCGATTTCTACCGGGTGAACCACTCGATCCCCGACGCGTTCGGCGTGTGCGTGCAAACGCCCAACGGCAACATCGTCGAAAGCGGCGACTACCGGTTCGACTTCGCCTCGCACAACGAGGAGATGGATTTGCACAAGATAATCGAGATCTCCAACCGGGGCGTGGACGTGTTCATGTCCGAGACCACGAACGCCGAGGTGCCCGGGTTCAGCCCGTCGGAGCGCGACATCTACAAAAACATCTCCAAAATCATCAGCGACGCGCCGGGCCGGGTCATCATGACCACGTTCGCGTCCAACACGACGCGGATCAACGAGGTGATCGAGATCGCCCTGAACAAGGGGCGCAAGATCTGCCTTCTGGGCAAGGCGATGGAAGCGAACGTGACCACGTCGCGCAAAGTCGGGTACATCAACATCAAGGACGCGGACGTGGTGTCCCCGCGCGAGCTCAAGAAGTACGAAGACCGCCAAATCATCATCTTTTGCACCGGATCCCAGGGCGAGGAACTCGCCGCGCTCAACGTCATGGCGCGCGGCAAGCACGCGTGGGTGTCGCTCAAGCCCACGGACACGATCATCATGTCGTCCAACCCGATCCCGGGCAACTACGCGAACGTGGAGCACCTCCTGAACGAGCTGTACAAGCACGGGGTCACCCTTTTCGAGAACTCGCCCACGTTCAGGCTGCACGCGTCCGGGCACGCGACGCGGCAGGAGCTGCAGCTGATGCTGCGTTTGGTCAGCCCCAAATACGTCATGCCGATCCACGGCGAGTACAAGATGTTCTCCAAAATCAAGAAAATCGCGCAGGAAGTGGGCATCGACAAGGAAAACGTCGTGATCGCCAAGAACGGGGACGTCTTGTACCTCATCGACCACGAGCTTTACTATTCGGACGAGATCTTCAACGCCGAGTCCACGTACATCGAGGGGCATGCGGCGTCCAACAATTCCGCGCGGATCCTGAAGGAGCGCAAGATCTTAAGCGAGGACGGGATTTTCTGCGTCATCCTTTTGGTGGACACCGCGAAATTCGACATCGTCAACCTGCCCGTCATCATCACCCGCGGCTGCTTTTTCGCCAAAGAGTCCGCCGCGTTGATCACGAAGATGACCCACGTGATCAAGCAGGCGGTCAAGGACGAGCTGAAAAAGCAGCAGGCGGCGGGCAAAAGGAAATACGAATCCGCGGCGATCGTCGAGCTGACCTCGAACATCGCGAACCACTTCATCTGGAGAAACAAGCGCCGCAACCCGCTGATCAAGACGATCATCCACGAAATTTAAATCTTCGGGCGCCGCGGCGCGTTTTTCGTTAAAATTATTGTATGACGAAAAACGTCCCCAGGCGCCGACACCGCGAGGCAGAGCCCATGAAAAAAAACGATTCGGAAACCCCCAAGAAAAGCCTTTCGAGCCTGGTGAGCTCGGACGCGGGCAAAACTTTGCTTTTGATCACCACGAGCTGTTCCAGCTGCGTGCGCACGAAAAAGTTTTTCGTGGACAACAAACTGCCGTTCACGGAAATCAACTTCTACACCGTCCCGATCACCGAGAAACACTTCAAGGACATTTTGAGCCTGACCGACAACGGCGTGTTCGACGTGATAGCGACGCACAGCAAGTACCTGACGAACAACAAAATCGACATCGGCGAGCTGAAAATCTCCGAGTTGATCGACCTGATCCACAAACACCCTTCGATCGTCAAGCGGCCGATCCTGCTGCAATACGACAAATCCGGGTTGCCCAAGCGGCTGATGGTCGGGTACAACAGCGTGGACATCAGGGTGTTTTTGCGGCCGCTGAAGGAAGTCGAGTTCCACCGCTCGGACCTAAGCTACGAGAACCCGGACCGCTATTTCGATTTCGTGGACGACGTGTCCCCGGTCAAAAAGGCGGTCAAAAAGGCCAAATAGCGGCTTTATGGGGAAGCAAACGTACCGAATCGTCTTCAGCGAGGCGCCCAAGGCGGCGGCGATCGCCAAAAGGCTCGACGCGATCCTGAAACAGTTTTTGCGCGCGGCGGGCAAGGGCACGGCGCCCGACTACCTGTTTTCGATCGGCGGGGACGGCACGTTCATCAAGAACGGCATCGAGCACAACCGCCCGCGAACCAAAATCGTGGGCATCAACGGCGGTAACCTTGGGTTCTACAGCTCGTTCAGCGACCAGGATTTGGACAAGCTCGCCGCGAACTGGGGCAAACTGAGGTTCGAGCGCATCGACTTGCTTTCGGTCCAGGAGGGCAAAAAGAGATGGATGGGCATCAACGAGCTGGCGGTCACCAGCAGCACCGCCTACCCGCTGGACATCCATTTCGACGGCTGCTTTTACGAAAAATTCCGCGGCACGGGGGTGCTGGTGGGCACGCGGCCCGGCAGCACGGGGTTCATCAAGTCGGCCAAGGGCGCGATCATGTTCCCCGGGATCAACGCCCTGGAATTCGTCGAGCTGCAGCCGCTTCTGCACAAAGGCTTCATCACGATCCAATCGCCGCTGATCCTGCCGCTGAAAACAAAAATCCTGATCCGCTCCAAGGACTACCACAGCCAAAACGCCAACGTTTGCCGCGTGTTTTTGGACGGGGCGGAGATCAACGGCAACTTCGTCAATTCCGAATTGCTGGTGACCTCGGTCAAAAGCAAGGCCAAATTCCTGCTGCCGACCACTTTGGAAACGTTCGTCACGAAACTGCAAAAAACGTTCATTTAGGCGGAAACCATGAAAAAAAGCCATAGATTCCTGCTCGTCCTGGGTTACGTGCTCACTTTCGGCGTCCTGTACCTAATCATGCGCCGCATGGCGAAGGAACGCGCCAAAACGAGGAACCAGGAGCTGATCGCGTCCGACAAAATCCCGTTCGCGCCGGAGCGGTTCGTGAAGGCGTTGGGATCGATCGAGAACGTCGCGGCCGTGTCCAGCACGCTTTCGGCAATCAAGGTAACCGTCAAGGACAAAGCCCTGTTCGACGAGGCGTCGCTCAAGGCGCTCAAGCCCAAAGGCTACATGTGGAACGCGGACAACGTCCTGACGATCGTCTTCGGGGATTTCGCCGGCGCGTTGGAATCCGCGATTAGGCGAATGCTTTAGCTTAACCGTCCAAACGCAATGAGAATCCTGGTCAACAACAAGAAAGCCAATTTCAATTACGACATCGTCCAGACGTACGAGGCCGGCATCGTTTTGACCGGCAGCGAGGTCAAATCGCTGAGCGACGCGCACGGCAACCTTAACGAGGCGTTCGTCATCGTCCGCTCCCGCGAGATGTACATCATCAATTTCACCATCCCCAAGTACAGGTTCAACACGCTCAAGGGCCACGAAGAGTCCAGGACGCGGAAATTGCTGATGCACAGGCACGAAATAAACAAAATCGATTTGCTGCGCAAGCAGCAGAAACTGACCTTGATCCCGCTGAAGGTCTATTGGAAAAAAAACAAAATCAAGGTCACGGTCGCGTTGGCGAAAGGGCGCAAGAAGCACGACAAGCGCGAGGCGTTGAAGCGACGCGACGACATGCGGGCGATCAAGAAATACGGGGTTTAACCGACCTTTTGGGTCGCCGCTTCGGGTTTGGCCGCGGTTTTTTCAGCCGTCTTTTGGCCAGCGCGCTCAGCGCGGACCCGAACCCGAATATGTACGCGGCGCTCAGCGCGACGAACGCGAGAACGGTAATCAAACCCATGAACGGCGGCAAAGCCGCAACAAGGCCCGGGTCCGCGCCTCCTACAACCACGACAAATCCGCCAGGACGACCCCGAACGCGGCAACCAAAACCCCTACCAAAAAGACGAAATACCCAACGCCGAAAGCCGTCGCCGCCGCGCGCAATCCGGGCGGAAGGCGCTTCGCGCCAAACAACTGAAAGGCCAAATCGATTCCGCCGACGTACCAAACCCCGGTCGCGAAGATGTATTTTTGCTTTTTTCTCGCGTTGTGCGGGTCGCACCATCTATCAAAGAACACCTTGAGCGTGCGCACCGTCGCCTTTTCGAATTTGCCGGCGAACGAAGCCTCGTTCCCCTTCGCGTGGCCGACCCATTCCTCTTTGATCCCGTCCTGGTCCTTGACGAAAACGTTGAACACGTTCAAACCGCGGAAACCGTCCGTTAGCCTGGCGAGCACGCCGTTGAATCCGCAAAAAAGGGCGTCGTCCATGGAACCGACCGGTCCCGACTCAGTGGCTAGGGGATGCTTTGCGAGGTAATCCCGCAAAATCCTTTTGGGCAACATGGTCAGGTTGGCGAACTGGTAAACCGCGTTCCCCAAAACGCAAACCAGCATCGCCCCCAGGGTCCAAGGGGAAGGGTTGCCGCCGAACGCGCCCGCGGCCCCCATCGCGCACAAGGCGAACATGAACGAAATGTAAGTCACAATCCACGGCACTTGCGTTCCCGCGAACACCTTTCACCAGTAGGTCCTCCAAAAGAGGGCCTTATCGTCGACCTTCGCGAACCACGAAGTGTAAACGTTGAACAAAGCGCAGTTCCCGAACATCGGGAACAGCTTTACCCAAAACGGGATTCTGAGCGTCGCGAACCTTTTGACCAATGGAAAATCGTGTTTCATGGGGAGGAATAAAATTGCGAAATGGCGGGAAGCGGGGACCGCGCGACCAACTTTTCAACGAAAGCGGCAAAAGTTGGCTTTCGCATGACTTTGTTAATATAATTTTAAAAATTTGGCTGAAAAATTTTGTTGGAAAAAAAGAGACAGTGAAAAAACAGGTTGGGCAAAAAATTTGCTTTTCTTGCCGGTCTGTTTGTCGTTGTGGCCATTCCCGTTTTGCGCGCGGCCGCGATTTCCGTCAATAGCGTGCCCCAACGCGCGACGTCGGGAAGGCGTATTTAAGACAATCTACCAAAAGGACACGGGATACTTGGTTTACTCGGCGAACCCGACGCTAAATTAACAGCCCGTTTTGGTCCGTGTAAAATTCATTCATGAATCGCGATTTGTATTTAGTCAGAGGATTCGCCGCGCTGAAAATCCCGTTTTGGCTGAAAATTTTCCCTTTTTACGAGGATTGCGCCCTTTTCAACGTTTACACGTCGTGGTTCGCGACCGTCGAGAACAAAGCGTTTTTC
>CAZPGT010000029.1:0-8757 GCA_964586345.1 uncultured Mycoplasmatales bacterium
CAGGGAAACAACGATGACTAAAAAGGCGAAGAAATTCTGAAAAATGTTTTCTTTTGGTTTTGGTTACCTAGGTTTGGTAGCGGATGCCACTGCGGTTCCGTTGAGTTCGTGTTCCATAGCTAGCGCGGTGATCGACAAGCAAATCCAAGCCGAATTGGACAAGTTGCAAGATCAAATCAACAACGACACGCGAATCAGGGAAATGTTGCCGTCGCAAGCGACGAGCGCAGACGTTCAAACGTATATCGACCAATTCAAGCAAGCCGCGGCGGGATACGGCGCGGAAGTCAAATCCGTGACCGCGACCCCGGACGACACAAACGGGACGATAACCGTAACTTGGGAAATCCAGGCGGGTCCGGTGTCGGTCACCGGTTCACGCACATTCACCGGGTTTAAGACATCGACCGACCAAACCCCTACGAACCCGGGAACGGGCGGAACCGAGGGCGACAACTCCCAAGGGCAGGAACCGAGCACCGGCGGTAACGGCGGCGGAGAAGGAAACAACCAAAACACCGAAGGCAACGGTTCCGGATCCGAAGAAGGACAAGGACAAGAGCAACAAAACTCCGAACAAGAAACCCCAAAATAACGAGCGATCCGAGCGATAACCTTATCCCTAATAACTCTGATTACGCTACAGTTGGGATTCCCGCGGGCTATGAGAGTTTAAATTATTTCGTCAATAAGCAAGCAAACAAACAAGTGTATCCGCTATCTTACGAGTTGCCGACGGTAATTAAGTTGAATTCCGTCAGCGACGCAGCGGACGCCAAGGTTGTCAGCGACTATTTGACCGACAAGACCGGATTGCACAACTTCGAATACCAGTCGATCGATTTTTATCTGCAAGAGATTTTCTACCAGGCGTATTTGTTCCTGAAAGAGAATTTCGGTAAAAAATTGGCGAACCCCCAATTTTCCATTAAGAACAACATGCAGAATCCCACAATCGAGGGATGGCGAGCCAATTTGCGCGTGGCGGCGACCGTCACGGAAGACGTAACGATCGGCGAATGGGTCAACAAAATCGGCGGCTACGAATTCGCCCAAAAAGAATTCAAGAAAAACGATCGGGTTTTCGTCGACGTTTTCTTTAATTACGGCGGTTACATAAACAATTCCGAAAAGATTACGCCTCCAAAGGCGGTTTCGGGTTTCGCGATCGACCAAAAAATCCGCTTAAGGAACAGGGACATCCAAACCCAAAAGATTCCCCAAGTCGCACTGAAAATAAAAGAGGTTAGTTTCGGAACGGTAACCAACTCCGAGAGAAAAATCAACGATAAAGGCGAATTAATCGTGACGGCGTGATCGTTGCTATGGGATTTTCGCTCAATCGACAAAAGCGCGTTCGTCGCGGCCCAGGACGCGCAAGAGGTGGCGCAGATCCCATTGTTGATTCCGCAACAATTCAACGGGGATGAAATCACCTCAAAATGGGAAAGTCCCGATTTGAACCTCGATTACGTGTTTTGGAAAAAAGGGGATTTGGAAAAAACGAACAAACCCGTCACGGCGATGAAAAACACGTACCGCTGGGAAGAAGAAATCCAACGCCAGGCGCGACGTCTGCTGGAGCGAAACTATTCGGACATATTGGAAGACGTTTACGCATACTCGGTTCCCAACGCAAACGGCGGCTACACGATCGAAGCCCAGGGCAGAATCATCGGATCGCGAAAACAAAAGGTTTACGTCGACATTTCGGAGAACAGATCTTCCGAATACGATTACAAACCGGGGGACATCGTCAAGGTGACTTTGGCGCTGGACACAAAGTCCGACCAACATAAAATCGACAACCCCGGGTATTGGATTCTGTCCCACGATTTCTACAAGATAAGCGATCCCAACAACAAGTACCTGTATTTTTGGGACAACAGCACGAGATTCCCCGACGCGAAAAACAAGGGTTTGTTCAGCGTCGTGCCGCAAATAACGCTGGGCAAGGGTAGCTTGAGAATTTCCGTTTACCGAAGCGGGCAACCCACTTCTTTGCATAGCAGCAACGCGGTTTTCCGCGTCCCGCTGCTTTCGGGGACGAAGGTTTTCACTTACAACGAAAACCTGTTGGACTTGGCGGGCGTCCCCAAATAACCCCTACTTGATGTAAAACTCGAAAAAGTTAACCAAAGAGCCGTATTCCTCGATTATGGCTCTTTTTGGTCTGTCCACGATCTTCTCGCCGTTTTTCAGGAAGACGATGTGCTCGGCGATGTAGTCGATTTCCTCGATGTCGTGGGACACGATGACGATCGTCATCCCGCGCTTGAACGCGTAGTTCTTGATGAATTGCTTGATCTTGGTGCGGATCTTGATGTCCAAGCCCGTGGACAATTCGTCCAAAAACAGCACCTGGGGATTGTGGATGAGCGCCAAAAGCGTGTTGATCCGCTGCGCCTCGCCGCCCGACAGCGAGTACGCGCGCTTCTTGTAGATCCTGTCGATCCCGAAGATCAAGGCAAGCTCGGTCAAATCGACGTCCTTTTTCCTGATGCCGTACAGCTTCATGACGAACTTGATGACGTCCGCGACCGACAGGCTGGTCGGGTAGCTGGCGCCCTGGAACTGGATGCCGATCTGGTTTTTGTGGTTCGCGCTTTTCAGATCGTACCTGATTTCGCCCGAGGTCTGCCTGTTCAGCCCCGCGACGATTTCGACCAAAGTCGTCTTGCCCGCCCCGTTGGCGCCCAGGATCGCGGTGTGCTCGTTCTCGCGGATCGCGAACGAAACGTCCTTCAACGCGTCCTTTTTGGTTTTCTTGACGATCCCCAGGTCGTAGGTCTTGGACAGGTTCCTCACCTCAATCAGGATCTTTCCCGGCGGGCGGGTTATGTTGCCCGTGTACCCATAGGGCTCGGACAAAAACCCGGTGTTGATCTCCTCGTTTCGCCTGCGCATCGCTAACCCCTCACGTTCCATTTGAAGTTCGCCGCGGCGACCCCGAAGAAAAACAGCATGAAAACCCATGGCATCGCGAACGACAGGGCCTTGTCCGCGGGCGCGAAGACCTCCTTGATGTCGGGGATGTCCTGCTTCAGCGTGGTCCCCATGCTCGAGATCACCTGCATGAACGGATTGTTGATCTGCCAGACGTTGCTCGCGTCGAAATTGAACAGGCTCGCCTCGGGAAGCAAAACCCCGCCCAGCCGCAATCGGGCGATCGTCGTTTGGTAGACGAACCCTTTGCCCGAATCCACGAACGTGACGTAAAACTCGTTTTCGGGGATCGCCGGGTCGGCCAAAGGGTTCAGGGACCCGAAAACGTAGTTGCCCGTGGCCGGATCCAACACGTAACGCCCCGGGACGACCCCCGCGCCGTAAGCCGAGTCGTTCAGCTTGCCCAGGATCGCGGCCGCCGTGTCGGCCGGCTGGATGCCGAATTGGCCCGCGTCAATGCCATAAGCCGCGTGGTCCGCGAACAGGCCGTTGACGTTCGCGAACCACGACTCGATGCCCAAAGCCGAGGTGTACCTGAACGGCAGCAGGTACGAAACGGATCTGAGGATGCCGTTGTCCGCGACCATGGAAAACGGCACCAACGCGCCGCCCACGAACATCGCCACGATGATGACGACGATCCCCGTCGTTTGGATCGCCAGGACGCTGCGCAGCACGCTGGACGCGAAAAACCCCACCGAGAGCGCCAAGGCGATCGTCAGCAGCTGGGACATCGCCCACGACGCGTAGTCCGCGGAATTGTAGATGCTGAAATAATCCACCTTCCCGAACGCGGGATCGTTCCCGTAGGTCAGGTACACGTACAAAACCGAAATCAGCAGGTTCAAAACGACGGACACGACCATGAACGACGTGAAATAAACGAACACCGCGACCATGAAAAGCACGGGCCTCACGTCGCTGACGCCGATGCGTTTCAGGATGACCGAGCTTTTGAACTCGTGGATCGTCTGGGGCACGATCGTCGCGCCGCAGCAGATGATCGGGATCGACAGGGCGTTGGCCAAAATGACGATCGGCGACGAATAAAGCGACATGGACACGATCATCACCAAAGGCGCGATCGCGAACGTGAAAAACGGGCCCGACCACGATTTCCAAAAGTACTTATTTATGATATTTAAAACGCCTAACATTCAAATCCGCAATCTAATTTATAATTATTGTTGTTGATTCCAAAATTATACTATTTCACAACCCGAAACGGCAAAGGGACGCTTAGAAAAAATGGGCAAAAAAGCAAAACCGAACGGCGAAAACTATTTTTTGAACAACCACGTTATTTTCGGTTTGAGCGCGGGGAAGGCCTTGGCGGGACGAATATGCAAAATCCTCAAAATCGATCCGGGCAAGATCGAGATCAACCGGTTCGCGGACGGCGAGGTCTACGTGCGCGCGGACATTTCGCTCAGGAACAAGGACGTCATCCTGATCCAATCCACCTCCAAGCCGGTAAACGAGAACATCATGGAGCTGCTGATCGCGATCGACTCGATCAAGCGCGCGTCCGCCAAGTCGATCACGGCCATCATCCCGTATTACAGCTACGCGCGCCAGGACCGGAAGGCCAAGGGGCGCGAGCCGATAAGCAGCAAGCTGGTGGCGGACTTGCTCGCGACCGCCGGCGCGACCCGAATCGCGCTGATGGACGTGCACAGCGAGCAGATCCAAGGCTTCTTCGACATCCCCGTGGACACGCTGCGCGCGGTGCAGGTCATGTGGTGCAAGCTGCTTCTGGACTTCAGCCGCGACGAACTGATCGTCGTGTCGCCTGACTACGGCGGCGTGAAGCGCGCGCGGAAAATCGCGGAGGCGTTCAACCTGTCCCTGGCGATCGTCGACAAAAGAAGGCCCAAGCCGAACATGGCCGAATCGATCAACGTCTTGGGCGACGTGGCGCACAAGACGTGCGTCCTGATCGACGACATGATCGACACCGGGGGCACGATCATCTCCGCCGCGCGGCTGCTGAAGGCCAAAAAGGCCAAAAACATCGTCGTGCTCGCGACGCACGGGTTGTTCAGCAAGGACGCCGTGGCCAACTTTTGCGACGCCGCGAAGCAAAACGTCATCAAGAAAATCTACATCACGGACACGATCCAGCCGCGCGACGAGCTCAAGGCGATCCCGAACCTGGAAATCGTCTCGCTGTCCAACTTCTACGCCAAGATCATCCAATGCTACATCCACGGCTCGTCGGTGTCCGACGTCTATTTAGAGTACGACAAATGAGCACAAGACAAAAACCGCGCCCACCAAAGGAAACTATCAAGGAAATTGTAGTCGTCGAGGGCAGGAGCGACACCCATAAGCTGAAAAAGCTTTTCGACGTCGAGACGATCGAGACCAACGGGTCGGATTTGACCGAGCGCAAGCTCAGCCTGATCGAGAAAGCCGCGCTGGCGCGCGGCGTCATCCTGTTCCTGGATCCGGACCACCAAGGCGACAGGATCCGGAAAAAAATCGCCTCGCGCCTGGCCGCCTACAAGGAATGCTTCGTGAGGCGAAGCGATTTCGCCCCCGGGGCGAAGAAAACGGGGATCGCCGAGGCGAGCGACGCCGCGATCGCCCGGGCGCTGGGCGATTGCGTGTCCAACGACGCGGCCAAAGCGTCCTTGGGCTGGAACGAGTACCTAAGCTTCGGCCTGGGCACGAAAGCGAAGCGGCTGGCGGTGTGCGACGCCCTGAACATCGCGTATTGCAACCACAAGCAGCTGTTCAGGAAGCTTAACCTGATGGGCATAAACAAAGAACGCCTGGGCGCGATCGTCGATGGGCGGACGGAATAGGTTTTACGCGATCGCCGCGCCGATCGGCAACCTGCAGGAGGCCACCCCGCGGCTGAAGGCGGCCGTCGCCGACTGCGAATACCTGTTCTGCGAGGACACGTGCTCGCGCGCGCGGATGTGCTTGCGGTCGAGGACACGCGGGTCACCGCGAAATTGCTCAACCTGCTAGGCGTCGAGCGAATCCCCAGATTGGTCAGCTGCCACAAATTCAACGAGAAAAGCAAACTGGCGGGTTTGCTGGGTTTGGTGGCCGGCCACCGGTGCGGCCTGATCTCGGACGCGGGATACCCGGCCGTCTCCGACCCGGGGCAACCGCTCGTGGCCGCGATCCGCGAGACCTTGCCCGACGTCGCGATCGAGGTCGTCAACGGGCCGAACGCGGCGCTGTGCGCGCTAGTCGGATCGGGGTTCGACGCGACGAGCTTCCATTTCGCGGGGTTTTTGGACCGCGCCGACCCGGAAAGGGATTTGGCGCGGCTGCGCCGAATAAAGTCCACGATCGCCATTTACGAGTCCGTGCACCGGATCGCGGCCACCCTGAAGGCGATCGCCGCCGTCTTCGGGGAAGCGCGGGTCTGCGTCGCGCGCGAACTGACCAAGATGAACGAGACCTATTATTTCGGGACGGCGGAAGGCATAATCCCCAAACTCACCCTCAAGGGCGAGTTCGTCGTTTTGATCGACAACGCGCGCAACAAGGCGGAATCCGACGCCGCCGAGGCGTTGCCCGGGGCGATCGAGGACGTGAGGGAGCTGATCGGGCTCAACGTGCGCCTCAAGGACGCGTGCAAGTTCGCCGCCAAAAGGCACGGGGTTCCCGCCAGCCTGCTTTACGAACGGCTCCAGGGAGACAGATAATGAACGAAGTGTTGGCAAACCAGCTGCGGCCCAAATCGATCAAACAGGTTTTCGGCCAAAACCACCTGCTCAGCTCCCAGGGGGTGCTGACCAGGATGGTGGCGGCCCGCCAGCCGTTCTCCTTGATTTTTTACGGCAAGCCGGGGATCGGGAAAACCACCCTGTCCCTCGCGTTGGCGAACGACCTGAACATCCCTTACCAGGTTTTCCACGCCGCGAACGACAAAAAGGAAAAGCTCGTCGAGATCCTCCAGGTAGCCAGGCTGTCGCACAGATACATCCTTTTGCTCGAGGAAATCCACCGGCTGAACCGCGACAAGCAGGACATCCTGCTTTCCGCGCTCGAGCAAGGCAAGATCATCATGTTCGCGTCGAACCCGGAAAACCCGATCATCACGGTCAACCCCGCGATCCGCAGCCGGTGCCAGGTCTACGAGCTCCACCCGCTGGACGCGGGCGAGGCGACCCAGGCCTTGGCCCAGGCCGCGGCCGCGCTGAACCTGAAAAACCTGACCCCCGACGTCCTGCGCCTCATCGCGCTGCGCACCCAAGGCGACCTGCGCGCCGCGCTCAACGTCGTTGACATCGTCATGAAGCTTTACCCGCGCGACGAGATCACCCCCGGCCTGCTAAACGGGATCATGAGCGCGTCGTACGTCACGAACTCGCATTACGACGACGAGATGCACAACCTCAAGTCCGCGCTGCACAAGTCGATCCGTGGCAGCGACGTGGACGCGTCGCTGCACTACCTGGCGCGGCTCATCGTGGGAAACGACCTCGTCTCCATCTCGCGCCGGCTCATCATGGTCGCGTACGAGGACGTCGGGCTGGCCAACCCGAACCTGTGCATGCGCACCTACGTCGGCGTGCAGGCCGCGAAGGAAGTCGGGTTCCCCGAGGCCGCGACGATCCTCGGTGACCTCGTGATCGAGCTGGCGCTGTCGCCGAAGTCCAACTCGGGCGTGACGGCGATCAACCTCGCGATGGCCGACGCGGCGGGCGGGCGCGCCTACGAGATCCCCAAACACCTTTGGGACAACAATTACGCCTCGAGCAAGAAACTCGGGGTCAAGGGATACAAATACCCCCACAGCTACGAGAACGCCTGGGTCGAGCAGCAATATTTGCCCGCCGAATTGCTGGACAGGCAGTACTACAAGGCCCCCAAGCATTCGGCGTACGAGCAAAAACTGTCCGCGTGGCTGAAGGACCTGCGGCGCTACAAAGAGGATTAACCCGTCTGGAAATAGCGCCTTAGCATGAGAAGGTAAACGAGCCTGATGAACCAGCGGTAGCTGATCGGGCACATCTTGAACTCGAACTTGCGGTACACGCGGAACCTGAACATGCTTCGCCTCAGCAACTTCCTGAATTTGTTGCGCATGAGGTGGATCGCGACGACTTCCTGAGCGTCCAGCTTGATGAGGTTCAAACAAATCTCGACCTCGGCCCGGTAACGCGTCTCGTCCCACGGCTGGACCATGGAATTGCCGGGCCGTTTGCAGAAATAGGTGCCAAGCGGCTTCCTCACGTGGTAAATCGCCTTCGCCGAATCGATCGCGCTGGCCGTGTAAATCGCGTCCTGGTAGCTGGCGCGTTCCTTCAGGTCGGGCAGCCCGGCGAACAGCTCGGCGCCCAAAAACTTGCCCAGCGGTACGCAAAACGGCGTTTGGGCCTGGCGCTTGCTTTGGATCCGTTTCACGGTTTTGCCGTAGGCGGACACGCTGAACCTCATCCTGGCGCCCTTCTTGTAAAAGTCGCCCACGATCATGTCGTATTGGCCGCTTTGCGCCCTCTCGACCGCCGCCAAGGCGTTTTCTTCGAGCACGTCGTCCGCGTCCAGGACGGTCACCCATCGCCCCTTGGCCAAATTCTGCCGCCTCACGTAATTGACGACCGACCCCCAGTTGCCGTTGGGTTTGTAGTAGTATTCGATTCGCAGGTTCGGGTGGCGCAGCCGCAGCCTGTCGACCACCATGGCGGTGTTATCGATCGATCCGTCGTCCACGACCAAAACCTGGACGAGGGAAAGATCGAACGTTTGGGCGGCGATCGAACCGATCGCCTTTTCCAGGTAGTACGAACTGTTGTAAGTCGGGATGATTATTGTGAAAACGCACATGCAATTGAATTCATTTCG
>CAZPGT010000030.1:0-8511 GCA_964586345.1 uncultured Mycoplasmatales bacterium
GGGCAAATCCACGCTCATTTCCAAGCTGTCCAACGCCAAGCCCAAAATCGCCAACTACCAGTTCACCACCCTGGTGCCCGTTCTGGGCGTGGTCGAGCACGAGGGCAGGCGGCTGGTCTTCGCGGACGTGCCCGGGTTGATCGAAAGGGCGTCGGAGGGATACGGACTGGGCCACCATTTTTTGAGGCACGTGGAACGGTGCGAGATCCTCGTGCACCTCGTGTCGCTCAACCCGTTCGACCACGAAAACGTGGCGGACGCGTACGACCAGATCATGCGCGAGCTGCAGAAATATTCCCAGCTTCTGGTCCGCAAGAAAATGGTCGTGGCCGCCAACAAAAGCGACGCGCCGGGCGCGGACGGGCAATTGAGGCGGCTGCGCGCGCACCTGAAGGGCGTGCCCGTGACGCCGATCAGCGCGCTCAACGGCGACCTTGGCGACCTGGTGCCCAAGATTTTCGCGCTGCACGAGCAAACGATGGCCCAGACCGGGCCCAACCGGTTCAGCGCGCCGATGCAATTGGAGCGCGCTTACGTTTACGACCCCGACGCGCAGGCGAAGCCAAACGACCCGCTCGACGTCTCCCGGGACGATCTGGGGCGGTGGCTGGTCCAGTCCAAGACGCTGGACTATTGGTTCCGCAAGATCCCCCAGAACACGACCGACAACGTCGCGCGGCTGGGCCAGATCATCAAGGCGATCGGGGTCGAGGACCAATTGATCGCCATGGGCGCCAGACCAAACGACGTCATCGTCATCTGCGGCTACGAGTTTCTGATCGATGAGCAATAGCCAAATTAAGCGAGGCGCGGCCATCCTGGAAAGATGGGTCGCGCGCCAAGTCAAGAAAGCGAACGCGGAAGGGATCGTGTTCGGGCTGTCGGGCGGGGTGGACTCGGCCGTGGTCGCGGCGATCGCGAAGGCGGCCCTGCCCAACGGCCACCTGGCCGTGACGATGCACATCGGCAACTCGGCGCTGGACGAAAGGTGCGCGGCCGCGGTCGCCAAGCGGTTCGGCCTCGATCTGGCCGAGCTGGATCTGAGACCCGCGTTCGCGGCGCTGAGGCAAAGCCTTGGGTTGGACGGAAGGCGCGACGCGGCGGCGCTTGGCAACCTGAAGGCGCGCCTGCGGGCGATCAGCCTTTACGCCTTGGCGCAACGGCGCGGGTACCTCGTGTGCGGCACGAGCAACCGCGACGAGTGGGTCACGGGGTATTTCACGAAGTACGGGGATTCCGCGTGCGACATCGCGCCGCTGCGCAACTGCCTGAAAAAAGACGTCTACGCGCTCGCGCGGCACTACGGCGTGCCCGCCGCGGTGATCCGCAGGGCGCCCACGGCGGGGTTGGCGAGAAACCAGACCGACGAGGCCGACCTGGGGATGAGCTACGCCGAGCTGGACGCCCATTGGCTCAAGATCAAGCCGTTAGGCGAGGCGAAGCTGGCGCGGCTGGAGGCGCTGCGCAAAAACTCCGCGCACAAACGGAAGCTGCCGCCCGCGCCCAGACCGTTCCGGTACTTACGCTAGCGGTGCTGTCTAGGCGCCGCTTTCGATGAGTTCGATCCGTTTGCTCATCGAAAGCGGCCGGACCGTTATGATCAATCGCTTCAGCGGGTCGACCACCGCGTATTGCTGGGTGCCAGGGATTTGGTAGTAATCGTTTTCGCCTTCGGGGCCGCGCCGCGTGAACTCCGGCCTCAGCCCGGCGATCGATCCGTTGACGATCGCGTCGATCTCGGAATCGGGGCAATCCGCGCCGATCCGCAACCGCCTGCGCGCCTGCTCCCTGGCGTGGTCGGTCAGGGCGTAAGGCCCGTCAGCGAACTCGTAGTCCGCGAACTGGAACCATTCGTCGTCGGGCTCGACGTAAATCGGCTCGGTTTCGGTTCAACCTGTCGACTCGGGCGAACCCGCGCGCCCGTCCCCTTCTGGCGCGCTTTTTGGCTCCCGTTCGCTTTCTTCCGGCATTTTGGATTTCTTGATCAACCAAACGATGACCGCCCCGACGGCGGCCACGAACAAGGCGCAAGCCACTACGGCCGAGAGATCCATGCGTTCTTACCCCTTGGCGTTCTCTGGGGCGGTTTCGGTCAGCTCGGTCACCAGGTTGTCCTGGGGGATGACCGCGGCGTACAAACGCGTGCCCGCGATCGGGTAGTACTCGCGGTTCTTTTCGCGGTCGCTGAAGACGGCTTTGGCGCCCGCGAGCCGCTCGTTGACCGCCCGCTTGATTTCCACCGGGCGCAGCCCGCGCTTGGCGCCCACCAGCTTGGCCTTGGCCTGCTCGCACGCGGCGTCGGAAAGGAAATACCATTTGCGGAATTTTTTGGCGACCGTGACTTCCTGCTCGATCGGGCTCATCGGGCGGATCGTGGACACGACCCTTTTCCTGCCGCCCCAGACGATCGCCACGAAAAGGTCGGACCCGAGCCGGTAGCGCTTGGCGACCTTGGCCTCGTCGCGCGCGAAACCGGTCGCGTCCTGCAATTTCTCGTTGACGAAGCGGTCGATTTGCGCGTCGTCCCACGCCAAGTCGAGGTCGTAGTATTTTGTCGCCTGGTGCCGCGCGTTCGGGGTCAGGCTGAACCACGAGCCGAACATGTGCCGCATCAACGCCCGGCGCTTGCGCTGCGACAGGCGCGTCAGCGCTAGGACGCGCTTGCTGGTCGCGTCCGTCAGCGCGAACAGGTCGAACCGCGGCAGCGGGTAATGGCAAAGCCGGTTTTCCGCGTCGTGGTACGCCGGCGCGGCGCCCAGCAGCGTTTCGTTCGCGAACCGCGCCGCCTGCGCGTCGGTGGGGCTTTGGGTTTGGCCCATCAGCTTTTTGATTTGGTTCAACGCGTGGGCGGAGAAATCGTGCTCCAGATCGAAAAGCGGCGGGCGCCACGACGGGCTCATCTTGCCCGCGGGCAAAGCGCAGAAGTCCCTGTAAACCATGAACCCCGCGACCGCGAGCAGCAAAAAGACGGCCGCGCCCCCGAAAGCCAATATGAAGATTGCCGAGAAATCCATGCGCGATGCGTGCCGCCTTGCGATTGAAACGTTTCGTTGATTATAAATTTTCGATCGGGCGGTTTCGCAACAGTTTGCTTGTTTGCCCCCTGCGGGTTCCGCGATGATTTCGCTAGGAGCGGAGCGCTTGCGCGAGCGAATGCATTTTTTTGATCGTGATGATGACGTTTTCGTCGCGCTTGACGATCGCGAAAAGGTCGGTATCGCCAAAACGGTGGTAGTCGTGCTCTTTTTCCTGCCATGCCGGGACGGATCCGATCAGTTTCTGGTTGACCGTTAGATCGATCGCGAAGTCGGTGGCGTCGTCTTCCATCCCGAAATCGTGCTTGGCCCATTTCCGCGCCGTTTTGGTCAGATAGTACCACGGCTTGAACATGAGCCGCGCGAGCGCCATTTGCTTCTCGGGCGACATCTCGCTGACGGTCTTGATGACCATTTCGGCGCAAACCACGACCGCGAACAGGTTCGTTTCGGGAATCGGGAAGTAACCCGTGTCGTCCTTTGGGTCGTAATAAAGCGGCTGCGTACCGCGGAGCAATCGGTTGATGTGCCTTTCGACCCGGAACCGCCCGGCAAACGGGTTGATTCCCATCCGCTGGACGGAGCGCCTGAAGGCGTGATGGCTCAGATGGAATTCCGGCCAAAACGCCCGTTGGCCCAGTCAGTCCCCGTCGGCGTCTGTTTGGGTTTGTTGGTTCGCTTGCTGACCGCGGCTTTTGGCCCGGAAATATCAAACGGCAACCCAAATGACTATGATTATCGCAAGGATCGCGAAAACGACGATTAACGCTGTTGCTGTGCTGGGGGCCATGTGCTATCCTTGAATTAAAAAAAAGGCGGGCGCGTTCCCGCGCTGGCCTTCTATAGAATCGTTTTGATTTTGTGGGGCGGCATTTTCGTGACCGTGGT
Organism: uncultured Mycoplasmatales bacterium; assembly: GCA_964586345.1. Lineage (GTDB taxonomy): Bacteria > Bacillota_I > Bacilli_A > Mycoplasmatales > Mycoplasmoidaceae > Mycoplasmoides. The sequence continues at coordinate 3,924 of CAZPGT010000030.1, forward strand.
GATCACCGCGTCCTTCGCGACGACGACCGCGAACATGCTTTTGGTGCCCGGGATCTTGTAATAGTCGTACGCGGCGTCGCTGTATTGGGGACGCAACCCCTCGAGCCGCTCGTTGATGATCGCGTCGACTTCCAGATCGCCCAGCTTGGGATCGATCCGCAACCGCTCCCTGATCCTGATCCGGGCGTGGTTGGTCAGCCTGAATTTGGCGGTTTCGTAGTAGCTCACGGCTAGCGCTCGACTTTCGTTTTGAACAAATCGCTTATCGCCCCGCTAATCGTCTTCATCGCGACGTCGTTGATCGTGTACCACGGGATGATGAGGTCCGCGCCCGCCTTTTGCCTTTCGACGTATTCGCGGTGCATCGGGCGCACGGATTCGCGCCATTGGGCCAATACGCTGGAAATCGAGCGCCCGCGCTGCAGCGTGTCGCGCTCGATCCGGCGGCTGAGCCGCTCGTCGCTTGGGGTGTCCACGTAAATCTTGATCGCGGCCATCGCGGCAATCTCGGGATTCAGATACGCGGTCAGGCCCTCGAGGATGACCACGTCCACCCGGCCGATTTTCGCGGTTCGCGCGCCGCGGGTGTATTTGGCGTAGTCGTATGTGGGCATTTGCACGGGCTTGCCCTGAAGCAGCGACGCCATGTGCGAAATCAGCAGGTTCCAGTCGAACGAATCGGGGTGGTCGAAATTGATCCTTTTCCGCTCCTTGAGCGGCAGCGCGTCGAACGGCAGGTAGTAGTTGTCCTGGCACACGATCCTGCCCTTGAGGGCCTTGGGCAGATTTTTGAGAATCGTTTGCGCGATCGTCGTCTTGCCCGAGCCGCTGCCGCCGCTGACGCAAATCAGAATCGTCTTCCCCGATGTCGGTTCCATGAAAAATGCTTAAAAATCTTTAAAAGTTTTCATAAAGTATTTTATATTAAATTTAGGTTTTTAATATGACTTATAAAAAAATGCGGGGAGACAAGAGATGTTCATCGTAAAAACAAAATATCTGAAGCCGCTTGAGGAAGTGGCGAAGTTCCGCGACGCCCATTTGGCTTATTTCCGCGACCTGGCCGAAAAAAACAAAATCGTGGGCGGGGGACGGCTGAGCGACGCGTCCGGCGCGATCATCGTCGTTTTGGAGTCAGACAAGGCCGAACTGGACAAAATCCTGCAAAGCGACCCGTACAACCAGAACGGGTTGGTCAGCTGCGAAATCTTCGAATTCGACATCAAGGGTCTGATGAGCCCGCGGCTGCAGGAATTTTTGAAGCTTAAATAATCGTTTCGCTTTGCGAAACGCCATCGGGCGCCTTAGGTCGGCGCTTTGGTCGTCTTAAATCAGATCGATTGGGCGAAAGTGATAAAAATGAGCAATATTTTGGTGCTAATCCTTGTTGTATTCGGATTTTGTATTGTCTTTTTTTCCGGGTTTTTCGTTTGGCATTGGATCAGGGACAAACGATCCGAAATCCAGGACAGAACGCTTCAAAAGAAACTGGCGGACGGAACTTGGGTGATTTGCGCAAGATGCGAAGAACCCGTGTACGCGAGCCAAACCAAAGAGGGTTTCGTGGACGGCATGCCCTACCAGGACCGCGTCTGCATCGACGAATGCCGCAAGCGGACGTGCCTGACTTGCAAAAAAGAAAAGCCAATCACGAAAATGATCGCCTTGGGGCCGTACGACCCTTCGTTTTCCGATCAGGATTACGTGTGCGACCAAGTCAAGTGCGCCGTGTGCTTTTATTGCGGCTACGCGTTCGATTTCCACAAAATCAAACTGCGCACCCCTCCGCCCGAGCTTAAATACGATTCTGCGCAAGCCAGGCTGCATTCGGCGATCATGTGCGACGACGATTGCGAAGCGACCCGCCAAAAAGCGCGGGAGGGATTGTGGGCGCACAAAGTCGCTTACGGCGCGGAATTCAACACAAAACAACTTGAAACGCTTCAGGGTAACCTCGCGCGTTACGACAAGTCCGTCGCTCTAGAAAAAGAAGAAATCGCCGTAGCGATCGACCCAACAAAGAAAAAAACCAAGCCCAGGATTTGGGCCGATTTGTTGATTTCCATTTTTTTGTGGGCATTTTACTTGCTAACCTAGGATAATACAGACGAACGTTAGAAAAAAATACTAAGAAAATGATCGTAGGAATTATCATCGCGTTCGTCGCGTTCTGCTCCGCGCTCGGCGTTGGCATTTGGTTTCTTGGCAAAAAGACCATGAAGCACCAGGCCGACCACGATCGCATAAAAAACGTCCCCCCGCCGATCCAAAAGCCGTTCGATCCCAACAAAACCTCGTACGCGTCCCAACCCAAAAGGACCAATTGCGCGTATTGCCGGAGGCAAATCGAAATCCGCAAAGCCAAAATCGTGGAATCGCAAGATTGGCGGAACGAGCCGCTGTACGTTTGCGACAGCGAATGCCGGACCAAACGGTGCATCGTTTGCAAAAAAGAGGAGATAATAAACAAAATGCACGAATTGGCCAAATGCGATCCCTCGTTCTCAAGCGACGACTATTCGTGCCGCAGCAAAGATTGCGAGACTTGCTTCATGTGCGGTTGGCCAATCAATTTCTTTAAGGGCGTGACGCTGTGCACCTCTAAAGACGGCCGGAACGATTTCATCGCGCTAGCTTGCAAGGACGCTTGCGCGGCCAACCTGTCGCGGAACGGTTTTTCCAACAGACGCCGCGAGGCGGCGCGGAAAGCGATCTGAAGCGCCGCGGGCCGCTCCGATTAGCGATGAAAATTCCGATGTGCCAAGAAACGTCCGGGACCGATGGATCCGCCCCAATCCGGGCCAGTCGACCGGACCCAAATAAGGATTAACCACACGAAATGGTCAACATTGTTTTAATCGCGGCCGGAACCTTGATCGCGTTCCTATTCATTGTCGCGCTTTTGATTCGGCTCGCGGACGCGGTCTCGTGCCGCCTGTCCGAGCCGCCGCGCGAACACATCGAACAGCTGGAGTCCGGGATCAGGGTCAAACGCGCGCGTTGTTACAAACCGATCCGCAAGGGCGAAGCCAAGAGACTGGACGGCCCCGAAAGCGATTACGCGTGCGCTACCGAGTGCCGCACGCCCACGTGCCTTGTATGCAGGCAGCAGCGCCCGATCGGGCGCATGATTGCCCTCCAGCCGTACGACCCGTCGTTCGCGTCGCACCATTTCGTGTGCAACCGCGTGGGGTGCGCCAAATGCTTTTATTGCGGCTTTCGGTTCGATTTCAACCGCATCAAGCTGCGCACCCCGCCCCCGATACTGAACGACGAATCCCTTTGAAAGATGAAAAGGACCTCGATCATGTGCGACGACGATTGCGAGGCGACGAGGAAAAAAGCCGCCGAACGGTTGCGCGAGATGCGCGCGAACCAGCGCACGCGCCGCGACCGCAAGGAATGCATGGAACTGTATTTGGCTTCGAGTCAGTACGAAAACATGGTCCAGCTCGAGCGGGACGAAATCGAGAAAGCCACCCCGAAACCGCCAAAGCGCCCCAAGTTGCCGATGCTTTACATCCCCGAGCTCGCATCGTACCCTTTCTATTACGATTCGCATTGGCAAGGCGATCCCTCTCCCCCTTGCCCTTCGCGGTGTTAGGGGGTAACGCGCCGTGGTAGCGGGAATCGTCGTCGGCGCGATCGCCGTTTTGGCCGTTTTGGCCTTCGGAATCGCCAAAGGCGTGCAAAGGGCCAAGGAGAGGGCCAAAGAGGACGAACCGTTGGATTTCATCCCGGACCCGATCCCGAAGCCGAAGGATCCGCACCAGACTTCCTACGCGACCCAGGCCAGGAACGTGGACTGCATGCTGTGCGGCAAGACGATCGAAATCAGGGACGCCAAGCCCCGCGGCGCTTCCGCCGACAAGAAAACGCAACGGTACGTCTGCGCCCGCGATTGCAGGACCGCCAAATGCCTGGGATGCAGGAAACGGGTCCGGATCGCGGAAATGCATCGGCTGAAGCGGTACAGCAAGCCTTTTTCGCCAAACGATTACGTTTGCAGGGAAGGTTCTTGCCTGAAGTGCAAGGTCTGCGACCGGCGGCTGGGGCCGGGCGGAACGATGCCGCTTCCGTGGAAAAACGGTTCGGTCGCGATCGCCTGCAAAGGTTGTTACGCGGCCAAAAACGCGTAATTCTCGCGCGCGTCACCGACCCGAACGGGAGTTTTTTGACGCCCAAACCGCGAAAGCGAAAAAATTGCCCCTCAATCCGTTTAATTTGGATATAATTTTAAATCGGGACGGATATTGCATGCGTCGGTAGCTCAGTGGATAGAGCACACGCCTTCTAAGCGTGCGGTCGCGGGTTCAACTCCCTCTCGACGCGCCATTTGACTCAAAATCGGGCGCCGCCGTAACGGGCGGCGCTTTTTTATTGTCCCGGGACGGGTGAGAGAACGGATCCATGGATCGGACGAACGCCTTTTTCAAGAGAATCGGGCACCTGCGCGACCAATTCGACGTAAGCGCGGTGAACGCGATCATCGCCAGCGCGCGGGTGTCAGACAACACGAAGCGGCTCTACGCTTACCATTACAAGAAATTTCTGAGGGAAATGAACCGGGGCGAATTGGCCGCGGGGG
>CAZPGT010000031.1:0-8453 GCA_964586345.1 uncultured Mycoplasmatales bacterium
CGTGGCAGGCCAACGACCAGGTCGTCGCGATGACCGGGGACGGCGTGAACGACGCCCCCGCGCTCAAGGCCGCGGACATCGGTTGCGCGATGGGCATAACGGGTACGGACGTCTCCAAGGACGCCGCGGACATGATTTTGCTGAACGACAACTTCACCACGATCCTGACCGCGGTGCGCAACGGGCGGCGGATTTACCGCTCGATCCGCAAAGTCGTGCAAAACCTTCTGATCAGCAGCATTTCCGAAATCCTCGTCGTGTTTTTCGGGTTGATCGTCTTCGGGCTCGTCTATCAGGAGCAAATCCAGACCCTGGATCCGAATTTCGAGGTTCTGAGCGCGTTGCAGCTGCTTTGGATCAACCTGCTCGTCCACGGGGTCCCCGCGATCGCGTTGGGCATCCAGAAATCGAACGTGGACGTGATGAACACCAGGCCGCTGAGCAAATACGAAAGCATTTTCGCGCGCCGGATGGGGTGGGACTTGCTGTGGCAGGGCACGCTAATCGGCTTCCTGTCGCTTTTGGCGTACGGGCTGGGCATCGAGTACGCGCTCAGCGACCCCGCGACCGCCCCGTCGTTCAACACGTTCGGATCGGCCGCCAGTTTCCTGGTGATCGGGGTCGCCGCCTCGATCCACGCGCTGAACCTGATGAGCGAGAAATCGATTTTCCGCTCGAACCTCGTTTTCTACAGGCTGATTTACCTTTCGGTCCTGTTCAGCGCCGCGATGATCGTCTTGGTGGCTTTCGTGCCCCAAATCGCGTTCGTGTTCAACATGACCGACAGCCTATGGCAGCACCCGACGCTGGTCGGCTACGGGCTTGGGTTCGCCTTGGTCCCGACCGTTCTGGTCGAGATCCAGAAGGCCGTCGTCGCCTTTTTGGGCGCCAAGAAGGCGAAAACCGCGCCGATAGACGATTTCAAGATGATTCTGCGGCCCAAGCCGCTGTTCGGAAGGAAAACCGCCGCGAACAATGGTTAAGGCAACCAAAACCGTCTTCAAGGGCAATCTGGAGGTTTTCGAACACCGGCCGCAGGGGGCCGCTGGCGACTTCGCCGTCGTTTTCTGCCACGGCGTCGCGGCGAGCAAGGCGGACTTCGATCCGCTTCTGGAATATCTTGGCGACTACGTCTTTTATCAGTTCAACCTCCCCGGCCACAACGATTTGCCCTACCGGTCCGACGAGATAAAGCTGGATCGCTACGCCGATTTGCTCACCGAATGGGTTTTGGCCAAAAAACTGCAAAAAATCGTTTTGGTGGGCCACTCCATGGGCGCGGCGATCGTCAGCGAGGCCGCCAACCGCCTGCGCGGATCGGCCGAGATTTGCGGCGTCGTCCTGGTCGCGCCGTACAACGTCAGGTGCGCCAACCTGAGAACGATCATGTTCCTGAACGTTTTCTTCAACACGAAATTTTTGCAAAAATACGCCGCCAGCTACGCCAAGACCGCCGAAATCAACGAGGCGTTCGAAGCCAACCCGTCCGCGGGCGCGAAGAGATTCATCGCGTTCGTGGCCGGGCACAAGAAGGCGATCCAGCACCTCGTCGCCAACCTGGCCAACCCGGCCACGCTGAACAAGACGCACCAGACCTACAAAAGCCTGCGGGTACCCGTCCATCTGGTTTTGGCCGAGAACGACCAAATCGTGCCGCTGGGCCCGACGAGGAAGTATTTTCTCAAAACGCTGCCGAAGGCGACCGTCAAGGTCTTCCCCAAGACCACGCACGTCATGCCGATCGAGATCCCCGCGGCCTTCATGAGGCACGCCAACCAAACGATCAAGAAATTAACCGAGAAATAGTTTCTTCTTCCATGAACCTGAAAACAATCAAAAAAGAAATCATCGACCACGTCAACGCCGACCACGCCAAGGAGCTGGCCGCGATCTGCCAAGCGAACGCGGGCGAAAAGCACAAAAGCGTGCGCCTGACCGATTTCGACCAACACTACATCTATTTCAAGGCCGACGGCCGCGACGGAAAGATCCCGCTGATCCGGCCGATGAAGGCGATCAAGGAATTCAAGACGATTTTCATCGAGATGTGGAAGCAGGCCAAGATAACCTGGGACCCCCCGTCGGCGGAAAAATCGATCGCCGAATTCGCCGCGTCGCGCAATTCGGTCGTTTTGGGCACGCTGCTGAACCAAACCCCGGTGGTATCGGTCGCGCCGCTGCTGCGCCACAATGGCAAGCTGTACGTTTTCATCAGCCAAATGGCGGAGCATTACGCGGCGATCAAGCAAAACCCCGACAAGGTCCGCGTGATGTTCCTGGAGGACGAAAAGGCCGCTTCCAGCGTTTTCAACCGGAAGCGGGTCACGTACCACGCCAAAGCCCGGTTCGCGACTTCCAAGAAACTGCTCGACGCCGTCTTCGACGATTTCGTCAAGAACGTGGGCGACGCGGGCGGCGCGAAAATGATCAAAACGATGCAGGATTTCCATTTGGTGGAGATCCAACTGCTTTCGGGGCGCGCCGTTTTGGGATACGGCCAGGCCTACGCGCTCAAGGACGGACGGACCGTGCCGCTGAACCAGCCCGGAGCGGGCCACAAGCGGCCTAAGCGAAAATAAAGTGCTCCAGCGCGCGGGCGACCAACGCGGACGGCTTGGCGTCGAACACCGCGGTCGCCCTCGCCTTCAGCGCCGCGTTCCCCGCAACCAAAGTCGCCTTGTATCCCACCGCGTCGAACATGGCGACGTCGTTACCCGAATCGCCGATCGCCAAGGTCTTGCCCAAGTTTGCGCCAACGATTTTGGCAAGGTACCTGACGCCGTTGCCCTTGTTGACCCCGGAAGGGTTGTATTCGATCGACCGTTTCGAGGAAACGACCACGTCGTCGGGATCGAGCCCGAAGCGCGCGACGATCGTCTCGCGCACGCGGTTGGCGTCCGCGCCCTCGCGGAAAAACCAAAGCGCCTTCAGCAAATCGGTTTGTTCGCAAAACGCCTCTGCGAACTCCGCCCTGACCTCGCTGAACCCTTGTTCGTAGCGCAAAAATTCGTCGAGCAGCCGTTTGTCCGACCGCGCGTCCGGCATGACGCTCACCCCGCGGTCGGACTTGTAGCCCGCCAGCAAATTGGCGATCCCGCCCTCAAGCAAAAACTCGTGGATCCGCAGGCTGGTTTCCAGCCGTCGCTTTGGCATCCACGTCTCCAAAAGCGTCTGCGCGCCGATCGCGTCGTAAACCAACCCGCCGTTGCATCCGACGATGTAGCGCGACAGTTCGCTCACCAGACCGTGCCGCTGGCAGATGTGCAGCGCGTCCAGGTAATGGCGCCCGGTCACGATCGAGAAGGCGACGTTCCGCGTTCTCAGCCGCTTGATCGCGTCGATCGCCTCCGGATCGATGGAGTGCGTGCCGTTCTCGTAGCGCAGCAAAGTCCCGTCCAGGTCGCACGCGACCCATTCTATGTCATAACCCATCCAGTCACCCGATTGCGGATTTGTTGTTCCGTTTGAATTTATTAATATTAAAATTATTAGGCCGTTCTTTAATATTTTAGAAGCAAATGAATCGATTTACGAAAAATAAACGGGTGACGGTCCCGTGGGAACTGGACGAGGCGTTGGCCGCGCTGATTTCGTGCGACGCGTACAAACTGACCCACCGCCTGATGTATCCGGACGGGATAACCAACCTTTACCTGACCTTCACCACCCGCGGCGGCGAAAGCGCGGGGTTCGCGGATTTGGCGTGGGACCACACGTTCGTCAAGAAAGTCGTCGGCTACGTCTTTGGCAATTTCACGCGGCGCGTAATCGCGCTCAGCCGCGAAAGCGAAGGCGGCAAAACGACCAGGATGCTGAAAAAAAGGCTGCGGCTGATTTTCGGGTCCGCGGCTTTCGCGGACGATTTCACGGCCTGCCTGAAGGCGTTGGGCCGCGACGTCGCGGCGACGGGCAAATTGCCTTTGGTCGTCAAGGCGCTGAGGTCCAGCGAACACGTGCGGTTCCGCGAGTGCCTGATGACGATCACCGGCAAAAGGGGCATCAAGCCCGAGCACGTTTGGCTCGTCAGCTACTTCGAGACGATTCTGCTCGAGAACATTTGGCAGTTCCACACCTCGCTAACGATCGCCCGCGACCTGCGGGAGCTGGTCGACGATTACGCAAAAAAGTCGGGCGTGAACCCGGGTTTCACGCGCTTCCAATGCCACGATTTCAGCATGCGCGGCATGAGTTCGCTTTGAAGCGCGGTGTACAGCGGCAACGCCCACCTGGCCTATTTCGACGGCAGCGACACGGTGATCGCCAGCGACAGGGCCCGGGCGGTTTTCGCATCGGAGCACTCGGTGATGAGCGTGGACGGCGAAAACCGCGAGTTCCAGACGTACGAGCGGCTGATCGAGAAATTCCCAGAAGGCACGCTGTCGCTGGTCAGCGACACGTGGAACATCTGGAACGTGGTCGACAGCATCCTGCCGCGGCTGAAAAAGGCAATTTTGCGCCGCAAAGGCAAACTGATGATCCGTCCCGACAGCGGGGATCCGGTGCAAATCGTCTGCGGCAAACCCGGCTTCAGCTGGAACGACAAGTCCACCTGGGGGGTAATCCATTACCTTGACAGGCACTTCGGGCACAGGGTCAACAAAAAAGGGTTCAAGGAACTGAACCCGAAAGTCGGCATCATTTACGGCGACGCGATGACCTATTCGCGCACCGAGGCTGTGCTGAAAAACCTTTTGAAGCAAAAATACGCGTCGAGCAACGTCGTGTTCGGCATCGGAGCGACGACGTACCAGGCGACAACCCGGGACACGTTGGGTTTCGTGTCCAAAATCACGGCGGCGCAAAAGACGGACGGATCCGACAGACGCGCCTGGATCGACGTGATGAAGGACCCGATCACCGATCGGAGCAAAAAGTCGCTGACCGGCCGGTTCGTGGGCAACAAGGACCTGATTCGGATCTATTAGGCTACCCGCGGCGCGCCTTGGGCTTTTTGCCTTTGATCGCCTCGGCGCATTCCAAAATGATTTTTTCCACGTCGTCCTTGACGTGGTGGTGGCGAAGCGCCGAGTCGATCGTCGCCTTGATGAACCCGAGTTTCGATCCGATGTCGTAGCGCTTGCCGTCGAAAATCTTGGCGTAAATCCGTTGGTATTTGCCGAGTTGGTGGATCGCGTCGGTCAGCTCGATTTCGTCGCGGATGTCGGGCTTGAGGTCCTTCAGCTCGTTGAAAATCTCGGGGGTCAGGATGTACCTTCCCAGAATGGCGTAGTCAGAAGGCGATTTGTCGGGGGAGGGTTTCTCGACGACGTCCTTCACCGAGATCAACCCCTCTTTCAGTTTGTTGGAGTCTTTGGAGGGATTCACGATGCCGTATTTGCTTACAAGATGGTGCGGGACCCTTTGCACGCCGAGGATCGTGGCGCCCAACTGGTCGTAGGCCTCCATGCATTGCAGCAGGGCGGGTTTTTGGTTTTTTTCGGCGATCACGATGTCGTCGCCCAGCATCACCGCGAACGGTTCGTCGTTGATGAAGCTGCGCGCGCAAAGCAGCGCGTGCCCCAGACCGAGCGGCTCCTTTTGGCGAATGTATTGGATGTTGGCCATGTCCGCGATTCAGCGTACCTGCTTGAACTCGGCCAGTTTGTTTTTCAGTTTCAGCCGGTTTTCCAGCTCGTACGAGTAGTCGAAATGGTCGACGATCGCGTTTTTGCTCGAGGACGTGATGATCAAGATTTCCTCGATGCCGCTGGCGACCGCCTCCTCCACGATGTATTGGATCGCGGGTTTGTCCACGATCGGCAGCATTTCCTTGGGAATCGCCTTCGTCGCGGGCAAAAACCTGGTTCCAAGCCCCGCGGCCGGGATGATCGCCTTTTTCACTTTTTTGTTTGAGCTTTTAGCCATTTTGCGAATGTCCGAACAAATGTTCATGTTTAAGCGTCCGTATTAGTATCCCATATTTTACGCGCGGCGAAAACTATTTTTCGGTTTTCGGGAGCGCCGCGAAGCGCGTTTTCAGCCAACGCGTCTTGAAATTCCAGACCAAACCCAGGCTCAGCGGGAAAACGGAGGCGAGCGGCAACGCCCAAAGCCACGTGTGCGGATTGTATTTGGTCTGCGTCGCCAACCCGTAAACGCTGTACGAATTCGTTCCGTCGTCCAAATACCCGGACCAGGGGATGAGGATTAGGTAGACGAGATAGATGAGCGGGAAAACCAATCCGAGGCTGACGAACCTGTAGCCGTTCCGATCGCACGGTTTGTTTTCCTTGCTGATCGCCGCCGCACCCATCGCCACGAATGTGGCGGGATTGAGCACGTGGTTCCAAAGCGAGCAGGTCCAATACAGGTGTTGCACGCTTTTGATTTTGTGCGGGTTGTCGTCGATGATGATCCCCGTGTGCCTGATTTCGCCAACCCGGCGCAGCAAATCGTACGAATTGAAAAACAAGAAAGTCACGAAGATGTAAACCATCAGCGCGAGCATCGTGTCGTGGGTCCTGAAGATTTTCAGATCGGGCGCGAAGAAACTGATCCACACGAACAAGGACACCATGAGGTTGGACTGGAAAGTGAACGTGTCGTAGTTGCTGAACCAAAGCAACGCCGCGTCGTGCGTCTCGACCGATCCCGTGATCGCGGTCGCCAACGACAGCACGAACGAAAACAACGCGATCGGCAGCGCGGCAAAGCGCATCCAATCCAGGGATTGATAGGCCCTGAAATTAAATTTTTGCCTCAGATTTTGCTTCTTGCGCGGATTCATGGTCATTTAAGGAATTTAAGTTTTATTCAAAGAAATATTGTTTATAATATTTAATTACATATTATTATAGTCGGGATTTTCGCAAACAAGACATTATATGTCAAGGTTTTTGAAAAATGGGTCAAACCGAGCCGAATAAAAACGTCTCCGGGCAGCGCCCCAAGTCGTTCTGGACGAAAAAAAACATCGTCCTCGGATCCGTTTTCGCGGTCGTTTTGCTGCTAATCGTCGTTTTCGCGTCGCTTTTCGTATTCAACATCGATTTCGGCGAAATCGCCAGGCTGTCGGGCCAAAGCCAATCGGGCGGCAAGGAAGGTTTTCTGATCGGGTTGATCGTCGCTTACGTTTACCAGTGGTTTTGGAACAGCTTCGCGATTTTTTACAATGCGAGAAAATACCGCGTCAGCGCAAAATGGTACGAATGGATCGTGTTCGGCGCGATCATTCTTTTCATCAACGGGATAACCCCGTTTTCGCTCGGCTCAGAACCTTACAAAGTCTATTGGCTGACTAGGCACGGCATCAACAACAGGGACGCTTTGCTGATCGTCAGTTCGGTTTCGGTCTATTGAAGCATCACCCAAATCGTTCTGACATGGCCTTCGTTCATCATCGTTTCCACCAAATACGCCGAAATCGTCGCCCAACCGCAAGGCGCGATCGCCTATTGGTTTTCGTTCGGCGGCATGATGCTTGACATCATGGTTTTCAGCACGTTGATGGCCGTGAGTTTCAGCAGCCGGTTTCACTTGTTCATCGCCGACAAGTTCAACCGGATCTTGCGAAAGTTGAAAAGATCCGCGCAAACCAGAGAGCAATTGATCGAGGAGTTTCGGGAAAAAGCCATTTTCAAAAAGGCGTTCATCCGGGAATTTCAGCGCTGGGATTGCATCGTCGTGCAATTGATCGGCGTTTCAGCGATCGCATTGCTCAATTATTTCTCGGTTTATTTCGCCGTGCAGTTGCTTGAGGTCAAAGACATCAGCCAATTGTCCGCCGCCGACATGTTCAACGTGTCAAACGTCGCGATTTCCGGGAATAATTTCATCCCGATTCCGGGAGCGGAAGGGACGATCCAGTTGATTCTGGGAATTTTCATCGAGGCGTTCGCGGCGGCCAGTTTCACGATTGACGCACAGGTGAAAACCGAATTGAACCAAGCGATTTTCGTTTGGCGCTCGTTCATATTTTATTTGCCGGTGTTCGTCGGGTTTTTGTTTGTTCCCTATTCGCTTTGGCACCATTTCCGCGACGAAAAATCGGGAAAATGGAAAAAGTTGCGCAAGGCAGCCTAATGTAGGTAACTGAACTAGCACCAATAAATTTTTCGGTTTAGAATTATCCGCGTGAATTAGTACATTCGCATGAAAAAGATATTAATCGTCACCCACCACAACACGCACCACATCGGCGGCGTTGAGACGTACAACAAAAACTTGGTCGACATCTTCACGAAGCACGGCATTTTTGTGTACGAAATCAACGTGTACGCGGATAGGAAATATTTGGAGTTCAACGACAAGAGCAACTATGAATTCGTTTACACCGAGTATTTTGACAAATTGAAATTGCACAACATTTTCGTCAACAAACAGTCGCCAAACCCTTTTTTGAAATTCTGAACGTTCGTGAAAATGTATTTGTGCGAAGTGAAGAATTCTCGTTTCATCAAAAAATTTGTCCAAAGAAACAATGTCGATTTAGTCATCAACAATAATTTCTCGAC
>CAZPGT010000032.1:0-3297 GCA_964586345.1 uncultured Mycoplasmatales bacterium
GCGCAACGGTTTGAAGCCCGCGGCGTCCTTGGCGTAAAACCGCTTGACCATCCCCATCCGGGTGACGAGCGCGACCGTTTGGCCCGTTTCCGCGCCGACCGTCTGCGCGTGCACGATCCTTTCGCCGTCGCGCAGCGTCAGCAGCGTGTTCACGTGCGCGCCGATCTCGCGCAGCCGGCATTCTTTCATCCTGAACGCGGGCACGATCGCGAAATTGCCGTAATTGGTGATCAGCATGATTTTGTCCATGTTGCTCACGCGCCGCGCGAAGACGAGGGCGTCGCCCTCCTTCAGCTTGCACGCGGCCGCGTCCGTCGGCCCGAGCTCCTTCTGGTCGACCGTCTTGCAATACCCGTTCTTGGAGACGAACGCGCAAACGTCCTTCGTCTCCACGATGTCCGTCGCGTCGATCACGATTTTCTCGACCATGCCCTCGATCTTGGTCTTCCGCGGCGTCCCGAACGCCTTCTTGTACTCGCGCAAAATCGCCTTCAGGTGGTCGCGGCGGTGCCTTTCGTCGTTGAGGATCAATTGCAGTTCCTTGATTTTGGCTTCCAGGGCGCGGCTTTCTTCTTCCAGGCTCAGCACGTCCGTGCTGCTGAGCCGGTACAGGCGCAGCTGCACGATCGCCTCGGCCTGCAGCTGGCTGAACCCGAACTGCGCGGCCAGCTTCTCGACCGCGTCGGCCCGGTCGTTGGCCTTGCGGATCGTCTGGATGATCTTGTCGATGATCGACGTCGCCTTGATGAGCCCCTTGACGATTTCCAGGCGTTTGGCGCTTTTGTCCAGGTCGAACCGGCTGCTTTTGGTTATGACGTCGTTGGCGTGGGCCAGATAGCTGTCCAAATACCCAGGCAAAGTCATCTGCACGGGCTTGCGCTGGTCGATCGCGACGTGGTTGACGGCGTAATTGGTCTGCAGCTGCGTGTTCTTGAACAGGTAATTGCGGATCGCCGCGGCGTTTTTCTGGTCGCCCTTGTATTCGAGCACGATCCGGATCCCGGACTTGTCCGATTCGTCGCGGACCTCTTCCAGGTAGCTGATCGCGCCCGCGGCGATGATTTCCTCGATGCTTTTGACGATCGCGGCCTTGTTGGTCTCGTACGGGATCTCGGTCACCACCATCCGCCGCAAGGCTCCCGCCGCCGGCTCGTCCTGGATTTTCGCGCGCAGCACGAACCTGCCCTTGCCCGTCTCGTACGCCTGCTTGATGCCGCTGTCGTCGTGGATGACGCCCCCGGTCGGGAAGTCGGGCCCGGGCAAAAGCCGCATCAGCGAGTCCAGGCGGCAGTTGGGCGAGTCGATCCGGTAAACGATCGCGTCGACCAGCTCGCTAAGGTTGAACGGGGGGATGTTGGTCGCGTACCCCGCGGCGATCCCCGTCGCGCCGTTGACGAGCAGGTTGGGCAGCAACCCGGGCAGCACGGTGGGTTCCTGCTCGGTGTCGTCGAAATTCAAAACGAACCTGACGGTCTGCTTCTCGATGCCCTCGAGCATCGCGAACCCGTAGGACGAAAACTTGGCTTCCGTGTACCGCATCGCCGCCGCGCCGTCGCCATCGATCGACCCGTTGTTGCCCTGCATGTCCACGGGCGGCAGGTTGTTTTTCCAGCTTTGGGACATCCGCACGAGCGCCTCGTAAATCGACGAGTCGCCGTGCGGGTGGTATTTGCCGATCACCTCGCCGACCGTGGTCGCTGACTTCTTGTGCGCCCGGTCCGGGGCGAGGTTGAGCCTGTACATCGCGTAAAGGATGCGGCGCTGGACGGGCTTGAGCCCGTCGCGCACGTCGGGCAAGGCGCGGTCCTGGATGATGTATTTGGCGTATTTGCCGAAGCTGTCGAAGATCACCTCGTCCAGGGCCTTGGGGTTGATCTTCGCGTCCTCGGGGCGGTTCTTGGCGGCGCTCATCGGCTATTCGTCCATCTCGAAATCGACGTTCTCGTTGATCCAGTCCTTGCGCAGCGCGGCGTTCTCGCCCATCAGCGTGGTGACGGTGCGCTCCGCCTGCGCGGCGTTCTGCAGCGTGATCCTGATCAATTGCCGGTTTTTGGGATCCATCGTCGTGGACCACAGTTGGTCCGCGTTCATCTCGCCCAGCCCCTTGTAGCGCTGGATCGCGTACTTGCCGTAGTCTTTCTTCAGCTCCTCAAGCTCGATCTCGTCCCACGCGTAGGCGAACCGCTTGGAGCTTTGGCTGGCGATCCTGTAAAGCGGGGGCACGGCCAGATAGACCATGCCGCTTTCGATCAGCGGGCGCATGTAGCGGTAAAAGAACGTCAGCAGCAGCACCTGGATGTGCGCGCCGTCCGTGTCCGCGTCGGTCATGATGATCACTTTGTGGTACCTGACGTTCTTGACGTTGAACGCCTCGCCGATCCCCGCGCCCAGGCACGAGATGATCGACAGGACCTCCTCGTTCTTGAGCAAATCCGACAGCTTGGACTTCTCCACGTTGATCACCTTGCCGCGCAGCGGCAGGATCGCCTGGGTCTTCCGGTCGCGGCCCATTTTCGCCGTGCCCCCGGCCGAGTCGCCCTCGACCAAGAAAATCTCCGCGTCGCGCGCGACCTTGGTCTGCGCGGGGGTCAGCTTGCCGAACAGCACGCGCTCGGACTTGGCCTGCTTCAGCTGCCTGACGTCCTCGCGCGCCTTCTTGGCAGCCAGCCGCGCGTTGCGCGCGTCGATGATCCTGTTGATGATGCTCGCGGCGTCCGCCTTGTTCTCCTCCAGGAAGAAAAACAGCTTCTCGGACACGATTTTCTGGACCGCGGTCTTGGCTTCCTGGGTGAACAGCTTGTTCTTGGTCTGCCCCTCGTACAGGATCAGGTTCTCGGGGATCTTGACCGCCACGACCGCGGTCAGCCCCTCGCGGATGTCCGAGCCCTCGAAGTTCTTGTCGCGCTCCTTCAGGAACTTGTATTTGGCTGCGTACTCGTTGATCGTCTCGGTCAGCCCGATCTTGAAGCCCAGCTCGTGGCTGCCGCCCTCGCTCGTCTTGATCGAGTTGGCGAACGACAAGAATAGCTCGTTCTCGTCCGTGGTGAACTGCAGCGCGATTTCCGCGTCGATGCCGTTCTTGGATCCCTTGAAATACGCGATCTTGGACACGGGTTTCTTGGACTCGTTGATGAACGAGACGTATTCCTTGATGCCGTTCTCGGCGTGGAACGTCTGCGACCCCTTCGGGTTGATTTCGTCCTCGTAGACGATCTTGAGCCCCTGGAAAAGGAACGACGTCTCCTTCAGCCGCTCCTTGATCGTGCCCGGGCTGAAGGCATGGCTCTTGAAAATCGC
>CAZPGT010000032.1:3307-8451 GCA_964586345.1 uncultured Mycoplasmatales bacterium
GGGCTTGAAGCGCACCGTCGTCCCGGTCCGGTTGGTCGTGCCCGTCTGGGCGGCTGGTTTCTGGATTTTGCCCCCGTTTGCGTAGCGGGACTCGAACACCTTCCCGTCGCGCTGCACGCGCACGGTCATCCATTCGCACAGCGCGTTGACCACCGAGGCGCCAACCCCGTGCAGCCCGCCCGACACCTTGTACGAGCTGCCGTCGAACTTGCCGCCCGCGTGCAGCACCGTGTAGACCGTGTCGATCGTCGACAGCCCGGTCGCGCTGTTCTTGCCCAGCGGGATGCCCCGGCCGTTGTCCTTGACCGACACGGAATTGTCTTTGTGCAGCGTGACGCAGATCTCGGTCGCCGAGCCGTTGAGCACCTCGTCGATCGCGTTGTCCAGGATCTCCCACACGAGGTGGTGCAGCCCCCGGCTGTCGGTGGACCCCACGTACATGCCCGGGCGCTTGCGGACGGGATCAAGACCCTTTAGGACTTTGATGCTGCTGTCGTTGTATTGCATTTGGCTTGGCGCTTTCTTTGCCCGACGGCGGACGCCAAAACGCTTTTTAGGCGGCTAAAAAGGATTTCGGGATCGCGCCCGCCGCGGCGGGCTGGTTGGAAATGGTTGGACTAACGCGCTTTTTTTGCAGGTTTTTTGCCCGTCCGCTTCGCCTTCGGCTTCTTGGCCGCCGGCTTGGGCTTGGAAACGGCCTTGGCCACGGAAGGTCTTGGCGCCTTGCGCACCTTTACCGCCGCGTCGGGGTTGAGCACGAAATTCGCGTAGGAGCGCGCCACGCTGAACTTGACGCGGGTCCGCGCCGGGATCCGGATCGATTTCTTGGTCAGCGGGTTGATCCCCGTGCGCGCCTTGGCGTGCACCAGCTTGAACTTCCCGAAGCCGAAGAAGCGCACGACGCGCTTCTCGTTCAGCTCGTCCCTGATGATTTCGGTCAATTTCTGCATCACGGCCTTGATTTTGGCTTTGGGCACCTCGGTCGCCCAGCTGAGCGCCGAAAGCATTTCGTTTTGGGTCAGGATGTTTTTTTTGGTTTTTGCGGTGTTCATTTAGAAATATTAACCTGTATTTCGCGTGTCTCTATAAAACAAATTAATTTTATCAAAATTTAACCGCGCGCGGCAACAAAATGGCGCCGGTCCGCGCGTTTGCGCGGGCCGGCGCCTCGATTATGGGAAAATCGGGGTTATTTTTTCTTGCTGGCGAAGAAATAACCTTCCTCTTTGAAACGCACGGGAACGGTTGCGTTCATGTTGATCTGGGCGGTCGAAGCAAGCATCATCGGGTTGTAAATCTGCCCCTGTTCGTTTTCCAGCGGCTTGTCCTGCTCGTCGGTCAGGATCTTCAGCGGCTCGTATTCGGCCAGCAGCTCGTTCTTGGAGCGCAGCGCGTAGTTTTCGTACGCGTGCTTGCCCCATGCGAACCACGCCGCGCACCCGATCAGCGCCAGCAGGGCGATCGCGCTGACGGTCACGACGGGGATGAACCAGTGCTCGATCGTCGCGGCGAACTGGCTGCGCAGCGCCTTGTTGGCGGCCGCCGTTTGGCTCCTGCCGACCATCTTGGCCTGGTTTACCTGGCCGGACGGGTCGGACGCGTACACGGTCGGGAAGACGATTTCCACGTCGATGTTGCCCAGCACGTCGTAGCCCTTGATGTCGATGCGGTAGTCCAGCTTTTGGTAGGCCGGGTCGATGCCGAACAGCTGGAAGAACTGCTCGGAAGTCACCGCGCGGGTGGTTTCGTCCTCCAGCAGCTGCTTCAGCTCGGTCGGGGTCTTGGAAAGCAGCGGCGAGCCGTAGTCGAACCGCGCGCTGATGGCGTTCGGGTCGATCGCCTTGAACCCGCCAGCGGCGAACGTCAGCAGGTTGAACGTCGCCTTGGCTCCGTCCGCGTAAACCGTCTGGTCGACGGAGAGATCGAACGAGCCGACGTTGTCGTTGGCGCTAGTCTTGACGGTGAAGCGGTCGTCCTTGTTCAGCGCCGCGGCGGTCTGCTCGCGCTTGTAGTGGGCTGGGATCTCCAGGAATTCCGCGTAGTCGTTCGCGGCGTTTTGCTTCGCGTACACCGAAGCGAACTCGTTGCGCCACGCCTCGGTTCGCGCCGCCTTCAGGTAGTCGAAGTAGCGCACGTGGACCGGGGCGACGTTGGTGAACAGCGACTCGTCGCTGATTTCCGTGTTCGTGTAGGTGTCGTCGAAGCTCCAGCTGACCACGCCGTCCACGTACTCGTTGTAGCTGTAGAACAAGTTGAACTTGTTCGTGTACGAGTTGTACACCAAATCGCTCAGGCGGGCCTTCTCGCTTTTGAAGAAGGTAAACGCGTACTTGTACTTGTGGGCGTTCAGGTTGTTGATGTCGTAATATTGGATGTCCGACTTG
The DNA here is from genome assembly GCA_964586345.1 of uncultured Mycoplasmatales bacterium. GTDB lineage: Bacteria > Bacillota_I > Bacilli_A > Mycoplasmatales > Mycoplasmoidaceae > Mycoplasmoides. Next base: position 5,692 of record CAZPGT010000032.1, read on the forward strand.
TCCTCGCCCAGCGTGACTATGCCGCTGGCGGCTTCCTTGCCCTGCTGGGTGACGGTGATCATCTGGCTGAACGTGGATTTGTCCGTCCCCCCGCTTTCTTGGCCGAAGCTAGTGACGTTGGACGTGTTGTACGACCATAGCCGGATGCTGTTGTCGTTAAGGTCGCGGTATTGCACGTACAGCCGCTTGGCCTGGTTGTCGTTGGTCATGGACTTCATCGCGAACGCCAGATCGAACGTCGGCCCGCCGGGAATCACCTGGCCGTCCTTGAGCAGGATCAGCGTGCTGCCGACCGGGGTTTTGGCGTTGAGCAGGTTGATCCCGATGTACAGCCGGTCGTTGATCGACAAGCAGTCCACCAGGCTGATCTCGTCAAAGACTTTGTCTTTGACCTGCTTGGGGATCTGGATCATCCTGGTGCCGCCGGTCTCGATCGAGGTGATGAGCAAATCGACGTTGCTGTTCTTGGACGGGTAGATGCTCACGATGACCGGGATCCGCTTGTTGGTGCCGTTTAGGTCGAAGTTGCCCGCGGCGTGGTAGGCGTGCAGCGGCACGGCGAAATGCTGCCTGGACGCCGCGTCGACGGTTTGGGTCCTCACGTCCACGGCGAAGTAGACCGCGGTCGCGGCGTCGTAGTCGGACACGACGATCCCTTTTGAGAGGTCGTTCGCGTCGACCGCGCTCATTTGCCCGTAAATACCGTTTAAATCGATTTGTTGCACGACGCGGAACATCTCGTCGAACACGGTCAGCGTGCTGGTGGAGACCAGCTGTTGGGCGCTTTGGGGATCGTAGGCGACTTTGTTGTTCAGCCGGATCACGTTTTTGCCGACGATGATCGTCTTGCCGTTGGTGTCGTTAACCGTCGGCATTGTCGGTTCCGCGGGCTGCTGGTCCGGTCCGGATGCGGGCTGCTGGGCGTTTTGCCTGACGACCTGCCCGCCCGCATGCTGTTTGGGCGTCAACGAACTAAACCCAACAACACCGATGATTCCCATTGCGCCAAGGCTGGCGGCCAACAGCATTCGGGATAAATAGTTTCGTTTAACTTTTTTCATAAGGGTTACCTGATGCTTGCTTGAGAACTTCAATTGCAGTTTTTCGGCTTCCGCAGATGCGAAAACTCAATTCAATTTTAAATCAGCGGCAAACGCGATTTCAAGCATAAAATGAGCGTTTTCCGCATATTAAATAATATTTAATAAAGTTTCGCCCCCGGTAATAATAATTCCATTATTATTAAAAGGAAACGCGGCGGGGCCATATATTTAAAATATATGGGCGGTACGCCCGTCTTTCTGGCCGAAGCCAACGGCTCGCCGCGGTTTTTTGGCCCGCGCCGACCGCTTTCAAAACCCAAGAAACGGACGCGGAAAACCCGCCCATCGCCCAAAAACGGGCAAAGAAACAAATAAATGGTAGATAAAGCGATTTTATTTTTATAATCTATATTAATTAAAGGCATCGGATTGGTAATCCAGTGCGTGCTTTCGCGTTTTTGTTCGATACAAACTCAAAAAAAGATTTGGTTAATTACTCGCATGAAAGACAAAAATAAAGAAGCCCTCAAAGATCCCAGCATCCCCGAGGACTTCAATCTAACAAGAGAAGCCAATTTGCGCAACAAAAGCAAATGGGAAATGTTTTTGGAAGGGTATTACAACCATTACAAAACGCCTTTTTCGTGGCACGAATACATCAAGAAATGCAAGATTTACTACCACGAATTCGACATCAAAAGCTTCATTAAGACTTACGGCCCCGAGTGCGAGGAAGACTTCCGCCGCTTCCGGGGCGAATTGCTCGAGAAAAAGGGCATCATCAAGAAGTCGCCTTACGAAAACTACTTCGTGGGCGACGAGTTCGACGAGAAAATCGTCGAGCTCATGGTGAACGGGGACAACCTGCGTACCAGGATGCTAATCAGTTTCCTGAACCCGCAGACGCGCCACGAGAAAAGGAAACTGAAGCGCTCGTGGAAAAAGGCGAAGAAACTGAAGCAAAGCCGCGCCGAATGGATGAAGACGTACGTGGGCATCCCGTTCAAGCGGGGCGAAGCCGACCCGTTGGACACGAAATACACCCGCGACGAAATCTTCGAGATGATCCGCGACGCGAAAAAACGCCTGAACGAGCTGAAGCAAAAGCGCGCGACCAACGCCGACCTGAAAAGCATCAACCTGAGCGTGGAGTCCCCAAGCAAGTCCGTCAGCGTCGCGAACATCAGCGAGCTGGAACGGCTCAACAAGGGGATCAACGATTTAAGCATCTTCCAGCCGACGATCAAGTTCGACGCCCTGAGTTCGGCCAAACCTTCCAAGCCTGGGGCGCAGGAAAACGATTTGGACGTCGTCTTGCCCGACCCTTCCAAAACGAACCTTTTCAACAGTTTCGAGGAAGAAGACGACGCGCCGCTGGTGATCAAGAGCGTGACGCAACCCGTCCCTGACGCCCAGTTCGCGCCCGAACCAGTCAAAATCGAGCCGATCGGCCCCGCCGAGGACGTCCCCGACGTGATCAAGGCCGACTGGACGGCCCGCGACGCGGAGCCGAACGAGCCGCTGATCGTCGAGGAGCCGCTCGAAAGCACGGAGGAGCTGCGAATCTTCAAGGCGTCGGCGCCGAACGAAAGCGAGCCGCAGATCCCTTCGTTCTATTCCAACGAGCCGCTGCCCGAGTTCAGCCCGATCGTCAAGCCGCCGGTTTTGGACATCTCGCTGCCGAAAACCGACCAGATCCCGACCGTTGCCACCCCTA
>CAZPGT010000033.1:0-8180 GCA_964586345.1 uncultured Mycoplasmatales bacterium
ATCCAAAAGCGGTTCCCGTCCAAAACGAACCGGAAACTGCGGGTTTACATCGCCGTCGACCAATTCGATCGGATCCGCGATCTGTTGGCCCGGAACGACGACGCCGGCGTTTTGGACGACGTGGTGGCCGTTTCCGTCTCGCGGATGAAACCGAAACGGCCAGAAAACGAGTAATCTCGCCAAAATGCCTTTTCCTTCAACGGCCGTTCTCGCGCGTTTTTTGCGATTGAGCGAAGTCGCGCGAAACGCGTTTTGTCTCGATTTTTCGCCCGAAAAATAACTTATGTATACATACATAAGTTAAAAAAAATTTTTGCGGGTCCAACGCAAAAATCCATTTTTTTTCGCACTACATATATAGTGGGGGAACAAACGATGGATTTTGCTTATTGGTTTCACAAATATTTTCGCGACGAGACGAGATTCGGGCTGTGCGGATGGCGGAAGCAAAACAAGGCCAAAGACGATTGTTTCTGGTTCAGCATGTTCGCATTCGCCTGCGGTCTGATTTACCTGATTTTCAGCAAACAGCCGTGGTTGGCGTTGACGTATTGCGTCTTGTGCGTGGTTTGCTTCAGATTCGTCTTCCGCTTCCGGGTCGTCGCCGCGATCGGATTGGCGGGATGCGCGTTCGCCCTTTACGGGTTCGCGTTCAGTTTGCTTGGCCTGCGCGATTTCACCCTGAAAGCGCTCACGGATATGATTCCCGGACCCCTCAACCCGCGGACCGCGCTGGTTGAATGGCTGAAGGCGACAGGGGACCGCAAGGTAGCGGGGACGGTCCTGTTGTTGGTGTTCAACGAGCGGACCGAGTGGATCGACGGATTGTACAGGCAATTGATCGACATCGGGATTTTGCACCTGGCGGTCGTCAGCGGCTTGCATCTGAACCTGATTTACTTCTTGATCAAGAAGGCGTTCCGCGGGCGCGAGACCGCGAGCGATTGCGTGGGGTTCGCCGTCGTGGCGGCCTACGCTTATTTTCTCAACCTGAGTTTCGGGATCGTCCGCGTCGTCCTGACGATCGTCATCAACGCAATTTTGCGGCGCCGGGGAAGGCGGCGCGATTTGCTGTCGGTCACCTGCCGCGCCGGGTTGGTAACGCTGCTCATCAACCCGCACGCCGTTTTCAGCCTGAACTTCGAGCTCAGCTATCTGGCGTTGGTCGGCATTTGCTTGGCGCGCGGGGCCAAATCCGTCGACAGATGGTGCTTGGGCATCGTCACCGCGTTCACGATCAATCTGCTGACCGGGCCGATCGTCCTGTCGATCAACCGCAAGATCCATTTGCTCACCCTGTTCAATTCGTGGGTTCTCACCCCGGTGCTGATGTTCTATTACTTGCTCAGCCTGGCGATTTGCTTCTTGCCGTTCTCGTTCGGCGCGATGAATTTCGCCTACGACCTGCTTTTCGACGCCGTGGCGGGCTTTTCGGGCGTCAGGCTTTTCTTGCATCTGGACGTCAGGCAAATCAACGCGGCCTGGGCTTTCGCCTACTACGTGGCCTTCGTGGGCGTTTTCTACGTCGCGCAGTTTCGTGGACAATCCGCGAATAAAAATTTAAAATATCCTTTTAGGTTAAGGCACCCATAATGACTGTCATCTACTCGGGCGATCAAGGACTCATCAACCACAGGCTGCGCCAAATGCTGGGCGACGCGCTTGGCGGTTACAGGGTCCGCAGCTACAAATCGCCCAACCAGCTTTTCGATTTGCTGCACGCGAACAGCATGTTCGAGACCGAGAGCGAAAAGCGCTACGTGATCAACAACTGCGATTTTCTGAGCAGCGAAAGCGAGGCGAAGATCGCCGGCGACCTGATCAGCGCGCTAAAGCAGAACGCCGACCTAAAGGTTTTCCTGACGGTCGAATCCGACAGGCTGCTGTTCAAAAACGAGTTAATCGGCGGCTTTTTGCGCGAAGTGGAAGTCATCGAGGTGCCAAGGCTGACGGTGGCCACGTTCAAGGCGTTGATCAACGATTTCTTCGCGCGGCACAAGGTCAGCCTTTCGTTCGAGCAGCTGAACCTGCTTCTGTCGCGGATCCCGCAGAACGCGCTGATCCTGGAAAGCGAGCTGAAGAAACTGCTTTTGTTCTCGCCCGAGGAAATCACCACGCAGCTGCTGGACGACCTGATCACCGAATACGACAACGCTTCGATCTTCAAACTGATCGAATACGTCGCCGCGGGGCAGCGCGAGGCCGCGGTGGGGCTGTTCGATTCGCTCGTGAACCGCCCCCACGGCGCGATCGAAATCGCCCAGTTCATGGCCGCGCAGGTGCTCAGGCTCGTCATGGTGAAGTGGGCGCTGGGGAAAAATTACCGCGACCAGGAGATATGCCGGGACATGGGCCTGAGCCCGTTCCAGCTGGGGCAAACGAAAAAGATTTTGAATTTGTTGAGTCTTAAGGATTTGGAATTTTTTTTAAATGGTATACTATCAATTGATATCAAGATGAAAAGGCTCAACCTCGACTCAAACGTTTTAAGGCTTTTCGTGTCAAAAGGAATCAATTAGTGGAATATGTCTAAAAACGCAAACGAATTGCTGGCGCTGTCCCGCCAATACCTGGGAACGATTTTCGGCAACGTTTCGTTAATTGCCACGCTGAAGTCGGATCCGCATTTCGCGGAAACGGTCGCGAAGGGGATCGCCGCGCACGCCGGGCTCGAGCGGATGGAAAACGCCCAGGTCAGGCTGACCGAAAAGTACGTGTCCGACTTCAAGAGGCACACGGGCAAGGATCCGGACCTGCAGCGCTACGAGGCGGCGGAGGATCTGGACGACATCCTGGACCAAATCAATTACCTGAACGTGGCGGTCAAAAACCTGTTCGAGCAGAAGGAGCTCCCGTCGTTCGAACTCGACTACCGAGGCGATTCCGCGGTCGAACCCGCCGCGCCCAAAAAGGCGGCCGCGCCCGCGGACAGCGACGTCACGGACGTCGAGCCGCTGCACGGCACGCCGCTGCGCGGATCCGCGTCGGCCTCCGGGCAAACGGCGGCTCCCCCGCCCGCCGGGGCCCAGGCCGGCCAGCAGTTCCGGCCGTTCGTCGGTTTCGCGACCCCCGAGTCGCTCGAGGTGCAATACCGCATCGCCGCCGGTCAAAAAATCGATTTCGAGGTCATCACCGGCAAGATTTACCGCTGGAAGGAAAAGCCGCGGATCATTTACCTGCTGCAATACGTCGCGTTGGCCGCGGGCATCCTTTTCGCGCTTTCCGCCCTGGCGGTGGTGATCGGGTGGATCGTCGCCAGCTCCAACGGCGTGCTTTACTTCGACACGAACGGCGCGTCGTCCCCGCTCAACGGCACGTTGACGCTGAGCTTCGTCATCATCCCCGTCATGTTCGTCATCTTCGCGCTGCTCGTGTCCAATTCGTACCTGAATTCCTCCGCGGGCCGGATCAGCCGCTCCAAGCGGGCCAAGCTGACCCAGTTCTACACCCCGATGTTCGGGCAGTTCCAGTTCCCCGACTCAAACGCGAACATCAGGTACCACTTCGACTCGCGCCCGATAAACTACCTTTGCTTCGGGTACATCGTTTTCACCCTGATCCCGTTCATCGGCGCCTCGCCGCTGACCGTGATCATCTCGATCGACCAGTTCGGCACGAGCGGGGCCACGGGCACGATCAACCCGTACGTGATGGCGACGTACGTTTTGAACATCGTGTTCCTCGCCTCGTTCGCCCCCCTTTTCTTCACGGGGATCGCGGGCAGCGCGCTGAATTCGAAGCCGGACACGGAACGGCTCGAACAGATCCTGAACGAATACGTCGAGGAAATCAAGCGCTCCGGCCCGGTCAACGGGACGATGAGCCCGGGTTCGTACCCGCCCGGATGGTATTAGTCTTCGGGGTGAGCGACCACAAACCACGTTCAGATCCAAAACAAGGGATTCGCCGGGCGACGCGATTGGAAGTCTTCGTGCTTCCAATTTTTGTTTCCCTATTTCCCGATCAAATGGCGCTATTCGCCCCAATTGATCGTCTTTTTGGCGATCCTCCTCGCGCTGCGGTTTTTGACCCAGGTCTTCACGCTGCCGATCGGACCCGTGCTGCGCCTGTCGCTGAACTGGGTGCCGTCCAGCCTGATCGGGTGGACGTTCGGCCCGGTTTTCGGGATCTTCATCGGCGCGGCCGTGGACACCCTGACGTTTTTCTGGGGCGGGGGCGTGTGGTATTGGATGTACGCGATCCAAGAGCCGCTCATCATGATGCTCGCGGGCGTGGTCGGCGGGGTCTTCCGGCTGCGCGAGAACGCGCGGACGTGGCTGGCCGACTATTGCGCGTTCCAGCTGGTCGCCACGGGTTTCGTGGCGATCGCCGCGGCGGGCCTTGTCAACTACGCGTCCGCGGCGTTCGCCGACGCCCCCCTGGACGCGTTGGGCCTGCCGCGCGAGGCGACCATCTACGTGACGTGGGTCGCCATGGCGCTTTTTTACGGCGCTTCCCAGACCGTGGTCCACGTCATGGCGTTCCGCAGGCGGGCGCGCCGCAGGAAGCTGATTTTTTGCCTCTACGTGTGCATGCTGGCGGTTTTGCTGTCGATCGTCTTTTCGTTCACGCTCGGCACGCTCGCGGCGATCGGGTTCGTTGGTTACGTGTCCAACGGCGCGCCCGCGACGGGGTTCGCGGCCTACGGCGCGTACTGGTACCTCATCCCCCGCGTCGTGAAGGAAACGTTCAAGCTGCCGCTGACGGTCGCCTGCCTGAGCGGGATGATCGGGCTGGCGGACCCGTACTTGCGGCAGATTAAGAAATTGTCTTGCCAAAAATGGTAATTTAATTCTATAATCTCATGTGTCCGGCAGTCGAAACGGGAGCGTACCCAAGTGGTTAAGGGGACACCCTGCTAAGGTGTTAGATCGGGTATTCCGGTGCAAGAGTTCGAATCTCTTCGCTTCCGCCATTTTAAAGCGAAATGACCAGCTTTCCCTGGTCATTTTGGTTTTCCTTGCAAAAAAGTGCGGTTTCCGCGAAAAAAGTTATACAATAGAGATACTCATTGGAGCATAATTGTGTCCGAAAAGCAGCAAACGAAGCGACTGTTGGCCGTTTACGGCTCGTTTTTGGCCGTCGGCGCGATCGTTTTGGCCTTGCTGGCGAACCTCAATGTGACTTCGTGAGCGCCGCTTTACGGCTGGCTGCTGGCCGTTCCGTTCGGGACGATCGCCGTTTTCTCTTATTCGTGAATCCCCCAAATTTTGCTGAATGCCGCTAAAAAGGAAAAAAGCAGGCAACCAAAGGCGGCGATGGTCCTTGGCGTCACGCTGTACGTCTCTCGCTACTTGTTCTATTGCCTGCCGATCCTGATCGCGGGCGCGGTGAACGGGTTCACGGTTGAAGATGTTTTTAATGTTGTTGCCACGGGCGTGGCGATAATATTAATCCCATTGTCAAGCGTGTGCCTGAGCGCGGCGAGCTTTTGGGTCAGCTGACACCGTTTCGGCAAGAATCCACAAGGAGCCCAACATGTTGCCACAGGAGATAGTCTGAAAGCCAATTAGCGGGTTGGCGCCCGAAAGCGCCGCGGACGCCTTTTGGACGAAAAACCCGATTCCCAACCTGGATTGGTCCCCGTTCGTGCCGACCGCCGCGGCCGTCACGATCCCGATCGCGTTCGCGATCGTGCTGGGCATCGTCCTGGCGTATTATTTCCAGGCCAGGAAACTCGATCCCGAGACCGCCCCGAGCGGCTACGTGCTCGTCATCGAGATGATCGTCGCCGCGTTCGAGAACGCGACGATCGAGCTTCTGGGCGAAAGGTACCGGAAGATGACTCCTTATTTCTTGGTGCTGATCCTTTACATGTCCGTGTCCAACCTGATGCCCCTGATCGGCCTGACCGCGCCCACCAGCTCGCTGACGGTGACGTTCACGTTCGCGTTCATCACGTTCCTTGGGCTTTTGTATTTCGGGTTCAGGCACCAGAAACTGGCGTTTTTGAACACGTTCCTAATCCGGATCAAATGCAAAAACGTCATGGTCCCCGTCATGATCAACCCGCTGAACGTGATCAGCGAGATCACGCCGATGCTGTCCATGTCGATGCGTCTGGCGGGCAACATTTTCGCCGGTTCGATGGTCATCGGGCTATTCTACTCGTTCATGCAGTACGTCGGCACGCTGATCACGGACACGGTGATCGTCGGGCTCGTGCTGGGCTCGGCGCTGGGAGGGCTGGTGACGCCGATTTTCCACATTTATTTCGACGTGGTCATCGGATTGATCCAGGCCTACGTCTTCGTGATGCTGACATACACGTATTGGCAAAACCGGCTCGCGGACGGCGCGAAGCGGCAAAAAAGCTAACCATTCAAGGAAATTCTCATGGATCACAACAACCTCATCATTCAGATTTCGCAGATCGTCAACCAGATCGCCGCCAGCGAGACCGGGTTCACCGACAAGGGCGCGGCGTTCATCGGCGCGGGCCTGGCGATGATCGGCGCCGCGGGCGTCGGCGCCGGGCAGGGTTACGTCGCGGGAAGGGCGTGCGACTCGATCGCGCGCAACCCCGAGGTCGAATCCAAGATCCGGACCTTCCTCATCATCGGGTCGGCGATTTCCGAGACGTCCGCGATCTACGGGCTGATCATCGCCTTCATCCTGATGTTCGCGATTTAATGCGGTGCGCACCGATGAAGCCGCGAAGCGGAACCAAAAAGGCCATCGCCTGATTCGCCGCGCCGGCCGCGTGCTTCCTCGCGGCGGGCTCGGTCGCCTCGTGCGCGTTGCCCGAGGAACTGAACCAAACCAACATCGTCAACCAGTTTTTCCCCAATTTCTGGGTTTTCCTGGCGAACCTGATCGCGTTCGCGCTGCTGCTTTTCGTCATCGTGTATTTCCTCTGGAAGCCAGCCAAGCGCACGCTGGAGGCGCGCAGCAAGGCGATCCAGTCCAAGATCGACGCCGCGCAGAAGGCGCGAGCGGAAGCCGAAATCTACCTGGCGCAAGCCAACGAGAAGCGCCTGAAGGCGATCGACGAGTCCCAAAGGATCATCAGCAATTCCCTGGACGAGGCGTACCGCGTCAAGGCCCAAATCGAGGAAAAGGCCAAAAAGGACGCGAACGTCATCATCCAGAACGCCAAGGGCGAGATGGTCAAGCAGGAAAACAAGCTGCGCGAGCAGCTGCAGTCGCACATCATCTCGATCTCGCTGTCGGCGACCGAGGCGCTGACGCAGAAGACGATCGACAGGAGCGACCACGAGAAGTTCGTCGCCGAATTCATCGCGGGCCTGGAGGACTTGGATTTTGAATAAGGTCTTCAATTTCGCCAACGCGCTTTTTTCCGCCGCGGACGACCGGAACGAGACTAAGCAGGTTTTCGTGGAGGCCCAACAGTTCCTGCAGGTCAGCCACGACCATCCCGAGATCATCAAGATTTTCAGCAACTCGTCGCTGAACAAAAAAGAGAAGAAGGCGATCGTCGAATCGACCTTCCGCGGCCATTTCGCGGACCTGGTTTGCGACTTTTTCCTCGTTTTGCTCGACATGAACGAGTTTTTCAGCGTCCGGCCGATCCTGAAGAAGTATTTGGGCCTGGTCGAATCGGGCGAGCACGCCAAATTCATCAAGATCACGTCCGCGTACCCGCTCAGCCAACCCCAAATCCAGGCGATCGCCGCGATCCTGGAGAAAAAGACCGGGATGAGCCTGGTCGTCAAGAACGTGGTCGACCCGTCGCTCATCGCCGGCGTGCGGGTCGAATCCGACGCCCGGTCGCTGGACTGGTCGATCAAGGGCAGGCTGAAAAACATCGAGACGACGCTGCGCTCGATGAAGTTTTCCGAATAGGTGTCACGCATGGCAATCAATCTAGACGAATTTTCGTCGCTCATCAAAGAGCAGATCAAAAAGTACTCAGACAAAATCATCACGAACGAGAAAGGCTACGTCGTTTCGATCAACGACGGCATCGTGAAGGTCAGCGGCCTTGACGACGTTGTTCTGAACGAATTGGTCAAATTCGAGAACGGATCGTTCGGGATCGCGTTCAATTTGGAGGCCAACAGCGTGGGCGTCGTGATGCTTGGCGCGTATTACGACATCCACGAGGGGTCTTTGGTCGAACGGACCAAGCGCGTGATCGAGACGCCCGTTGGCGACGCGTTGGTCGGCCGGGTGGTCAACGGCATCGGCGTGCCGATCGACGGGAAGGGCGAGCTGGA